>DAOLDO010000849.1:0-1779 GCA_035327325.1 Chloroflexaceae bacterium
TAGATGGGCGCCTCGGTGAGCCTGACGCGCAGCCCCCCGCCGGCGACGCTCGCGGGGAGCGGCGCGCCATCCCGGCTGAAGACCTGGGGCGTCCGGTCAACCCCGAGGGGCATGGTCAGGTCCTCGGAGCCGCTGGTGCGCCAGAGCACGTGCACGATGGTGTTGTCGGGCGTGCGGAAGCGCAGGTGGAAGCGGGCGTCGGGGCTCGGCCTGGTGGGCTCGTACACGAAGGAGTGCAGGGGCCCGAGCCCGGCGTAGCTCGCCCCGCCGAGCTGGCCGACCATGGCGCTGTAGGCAAACGCGGCGGGCTTGGGGGCGTAGCCGAAGGCGGCGGTGCGGAAGATCGCCGCCTCCTCCCAGAAGTTGCGGGCCGAGCCGTCGAACTTGTCCTCGAGCTGGAACCAGCTGATGTGGCGCACGCCGAGGGCCAGGGCGATGGCGTGGGAGCGCACCAGGTAGCTCGCCTGCTGCTGCTCGCTCTTGCCGATCAATGCCGCCGGGGCGGCCTGCGCCGCGAGCTGGAGCGCGCAGCCCTCGGCGTCGCCCTCGCACGGCTCGGCCCGGTAGGGGGCCGAGGCCGACGGGCCGAGGGTGAGGCGCCAGTCGGGGTCGAGGGCCTGGCCGGGGTCCCCAGCGAGCTCCACGGATGTCGGGCCGGCCGCGGCGCCGGCGTAGCAGTCGCTCTCGGCGGCCGAGCAGGTGGACCAGCCCAGCTCGCTGATCCAGATCGGCCTGGTCGAGCCGCCGCGACGGGCCGTGCGCTCATCGAGCCAGGCCCGCGCGGTGGTCAGGCGGCCCCAGAGAGTCACGGCGCCGTAGAGGCCGGGCTGGTCGGGGGCCACGTCGGGCATGTAGGGGTGGACGGCCAGGGCGTCGAAGCTGCGCCAGGCCGAGGGCCGGGCGGCCAGGGCCTCGTCGAGGAAGCGCAGCCCGTCCCAGTGGCCGACGCCGTCGCGCCAGAAGCTGTCGAGCACGTAGAGGCCGCCGGTGGCGACCACGGCGGTGGGGTCGGCGGCCTTGGCGGCGGCGTAGCCGGCCTCGAGGATGGCCGCGTACTCGGCGGGGGTGCCGGGCCAGGTCTCCCAGGCGTTGGGCTCGTTCCAGATCTGCCAGACGGCCACGCGGGGCGAGCCGGGGGCGTCGCGGTAGCCGTCGCCGTCGTAGCGCTCGACCACGGCGGCCACGTAGTCGGCGAAGTCCTGCGGGCGGGCGGGGGGGCACCAGTAGTCGAGGGCGACCACGCCGGCCCCGGCGTAGCGGGCCGCGCGCTGGGCGCAGTCGCCGACGCGGGCCCAGGCGGGCGTGGTGAGCAGCATGCCGACGATGCCGTAGCCGGCCTGGGCCGTGGCCAGCAGGCGCCGGTCGAAGTGGGACCACTGCCACTGGCCCTTGCCGCCGCGCTCGAGGTTGCCCCAGCTCAGCTCCTCGCGGGCCCAGGCCGCGCCGATCTGGCGGCCGCGCCCGATCAGGGTGGCGACGCCCGCGTCGCCGTCGCGGCCGTTGCGCTCGAGGCCGGTGAAGTAGGTGTTCATGCCGAAGGGGCTCAGGGCGGCGGGCTGCGCGGCGGGCTCGGCGGCGGGCGCCGGGGGCTGGGCGCGGCCGGGCGCAGCGGCGGCCAGGGCGCAGATGAGGGCGAGCAGGGCGAGGGCGGTTCGGTGGGGTCGTGTTCGCATAGCCGCGGCATCCTAGCACGGACGGGCGGCCGCGGCAAGGGGGGCGCGCCTACGCGCCCACCACGGTGGCGACGGCGGCGTAGTGCAGGGCGCTGCCGCCGATCAC
>DAOLDO010000849.1:1879-3216 GCA_035327325.1 Chloroflexaceae bacterium
AGTGCAGGGCGCTGCCGCCGATCACGAAGAGGTGCCAGATGGCGTGGGCGTAGGGGATGCGCCGGTTGTGGTAGAAGAGCGTGCCCGCGGTGTAGGTCACGCCCCCGGCGACGAGCAGGAGCAGCGTGCCGAGGGGCAGGGCGCTCATCAGCGGGCCGGCGGCGACCACCACGAGCCAGCCCATGGCGATGTAGACCAGGGTCGAGGCGAGGGCGAAGCGGGTGGCGAAGATCAGCTTGAGGGCCACGCCCGCCGCGGCCAGGCCCCAGATTACGCCGAAGAGGCCCCAGCCCCAGGGGCCGCGTAGCGTGACCAGGGTGAAGGGCGTGTAGGTGCCGGCGATCAGGATGAAGATCGCGCAGTGGTCGGCGATCTCGAGGCGGCCCTTGGCCGGGCCGCCCGGCGCGCCGTGGTAGACCGCCGAGGCGGTGTAGAGCAGCACCAGGGCGGCGCCGAAGACGGCCGCCCCGACGATGCGCCAGGGGTCGCCGCCGAGGGCGGCCACGATCACCAGGGCGACGCCGGCGATCAGGCTCGCGATGGCGCCCAGGCCGTGGGTGACGGTGTTCGCCAGCTCCTCGCGCGGCGGGTAGCGTGTAGCAGACATAAGGGATTCTCCCCAGAGCAGGTTAGGCATAGCCATCTCACTATAGCCCGCCCGCGCCGGGGCCGAAAGTGTCGCGGGGCCAGTCCAAGGTCACGCCGCTATGACGCGGCGCATCATCGGGGGTGTCGCAGGTCACGGGTGGGCCCTACCCGCCGCCGAGCCGGCGCCGGAGGGCCTCGGCGGCCTGGCGCAGAGGGTCGTCGAGCGGGAGGGCCAGTGCGCGGTCGAGATCGGCGCGGGCGGCCGCGTCGTCGCCCAGGGCTCGGGCGGCGGCTGCGCGCCCGAGCAGGGCGGCCGGGTCGTCCGGGGCCAGCTCCAGGGCCCAGGTGAAGTCGGCGCGGGCCCGGTCGTGGTCGCCCGCCGCGCTGTGGGCCAGGCCGCGGGCGTGGAAGGCGTTGGCGGCCCGGGGGCTCAGGCGCAGGGCGGCGTCGAGGTCGGCGACCGCGGCGGCCGGGCGGCCCTCGGCGAGCGCGAGCAGCGCGCGCTCGTACAGCGCGTCCACGTGCTGGGGGTCGCGCCTGAGCGCTTCGTCGAAGGCGCGCCGGGCGCCCGCGCGGTCGCGCAGCCCGGCCAGGGCGGCGCCCTCCTGGTAGCTGTAGGCGGCGGCGCGCTCGGGGTCGAGCCGGGCGAGGGCGGCGTAGTCGGCGGCGAGGGCCGTGAGGTCGCCTCGCTGCTCGAGCAGGGCGACGCGGTTGGTGTAGGCCCGCCGGTAGGCCGGGTCGAGCCGGAT
>DAOLDO010000850.1:0-3215 GCA_035327325.1 Chloroflexaceae bacterium
CCGAGGCCACCGCCGAGACCGCCTAGACCGCCGAGACCGATACGACCGGCACGCCGGCCTCCGGCGCGGGCACGACCGGCACCGCCACCACCGGCGCGACCGGGGCGGGCGGCTGCTCCGGCGAGATCACTATCGTCGTGAGCGACGACGCCACCGGCACGCCCGGCACCACCACGACCGGCACGCCCGAGGCCGGCACGACCGGCACGACGGGTACCACCGGCACAGCGGGCACGACCGGCACGACCGGCACGCCCGAGGCCGACACGACCGGCACGCCCGAGGCCGGCACCGGCAGCGGCACGACCGGCACTGCGACCACCGGCACGACCACGCCGTAGACCGAGGGTCTGGCTCGCATTCGGCGGCGGCGGAGAGACTCCACCGCCGCCTCTCTGTGTCCTGTGCGCAGAGCCGCGGCACCTTTGCGCGCCTGACGTTAGGGCACCCCAACGCCTCGACAGGCCTCTGTGGTTCCATGTAGAATGATGGGGCGCCGATGCGGGGCCGCCCCGCCCCGCGCGTAGGGGCGACCCGACGTGGTCGCCCACGGGTGGTCGCCCACGGGTGGTCGCCCACGGGTGGTCGCCCACGGGTGGTCGCCCGGGGGCGGTCGCCCGGCCCGGCACGCGCAGCCCGGAGGCCCATATGCTCACCCCCACTGATGGCGCGATCATCACGACCGACACGACCCTCGCCCCCGGCGTCCACTACCTCCCTAACGGCCTGACGATCGACGCCGACGGCGTAACCCTCGACGGTCGCGGCGCCCTGCTCGTGGGCGCGGGCGAGGGGCGCGGCGTCGCCGTGCGCGGGCGCGGCGCCGTGACGATCAAAAACCTGCGCGTGCACGGCTACGACCACGGCATCTACGCCGAGGACTGCGCCGGGCTCACCATCGCCGAATGCGAGGCCAGGGCCACCGCCGAGCTGCGCGCCAACACGGTCTTCCTCGACATCTGGCGCCCGGTCGAGCGGGCCTACGGCGGCGGCGTCCTGCTCAGCCGCGTGGTCGACTCATTCGTGGTCGGCAACGACCTCCAGCATCAGCAGAGCGGCCTCCTCTGCTACGGCTGCGCCCGGCTGACCGTGCGCGACAACCTCGCCAGCTACTGCAGCGGCTTCGGCTTCCACTTCTTCGCCACGAGCGACTGCCTGGTCGAGGCCAACTACGCCGACTGCTGCTCCCGCTACGAGCCCCGCGGCGGCGGCGCGGGCCACCTCGGCGCCGACGCCGCCGGCTTCCTGATCGTCCACGGCTCGTGCCGCAACACCTTCCGCGGCAACTACGCGCGCCTCGGCGGCGACGGATTTTTCCTGGCCGGCCTGCGCCCCGACTGGGCCCACGTCCCCTGTGACGACAACCTCTTCGAGGACAACGACGGCTCCCACAGCCCCAACATCGCCTTCGAGGCCACCTTCAGCAGCGGCAATGTCTTCCGGCGCAACCGGGCCAGCGCCTGCAACTACGGCTTCTGGCTCGGCTTCTCGCGCGACACCCTGGTCGAGGGGAACGAGGTCCGCGCGAGCAGGCGCGCCGGCGTGGCCGTCGAGAACGGCGTGGGCTGCACCCTGCGCGACAACGAGCTCGCCGACGGCGCCTACGGCGTACTGCTCTGGTCGCGCTACATCGCCGCCTTCGCCGGGGCCGTGCCCGCCAATGACACCAGCCGCGACTGGCTGCTCGAGGGCAACCAGTTCGGCGGCAACGGCGTGGGCGTGCGCATTGCCGCCGACCAGGACCACGGCGTGCGCCCGCTGCCGCCCCTCACCCCGCGCTGCCCCCGCCCCAGGGCCCACACCCTGCGCCGCAACTCCTTCCGCACTAACCGTCTCGACATCGAGCTGATTGACGCCGAGGACCCCCTGCTCGAGGGCAACGACTTTGAGGGGTGATTCGCTCGCTGCGCTCGCGGTGTGAGGTCTGATTGCGCCGCGAGCACGGCACTGCGGAGCCACAGCTCACAGCCCTCCAGACGCGATCGCCTCGATCTGGGCGATGTGCCCCTCCACGTGGCCGATGTAGAGCCGGAGCAGGGCCGCCAGGTCCATCTCGCCGCGGGTCGGGTGCGTCGCCCGGCGCCCCCAGGTCTCGTCGCGCACGACGTGGCGCAGCAGCCGCGCCGTCGCGCGGCGCACCACGACGGCCAGGGCCACGGCCTCCTCGGCCGAGGCGCCGCTGTAGTCGAGGTTGCGCGCCCACTCGTCCTGCCTGTAGAAGAACAGGGTTGGCCCGTCCTCGGCGAGCAGCTGCCGGATCCGCCCCGCGCCCACCAGCTCCGAGTCGGCAAAGTGGACGAAGACCTGGCGCGCCGTCCACTCGCCCGGCGCGGGCGCGGTGTCCCACAGCTCGCGCGGCACCAGGCCCAGCGCGCCCCGCATCAGCTCGGCCCCCGCCTCGTACCGGTCCAGCAGTGTCGCCCACTCGTCGCTCATCGTCGTCCTCTCCTTTAGGCTCGTCCGTAGATATCCACCACGTCGCGGATCATCGCCTGGCATGTGCCCACCGGCCCGTCCTCCAGGCTGGCCACCGTGGTGCGCCCGGCCAGGTCGCTCGTGATCACGAACCCCATCTCGCCCCGGCTGAGGCGGGCGAGGGGGTGATCGGGCCCCAGGGCTACGGGGCCGACGCTCAGGGCGTAGTCGCCGTCGGGCCGGCGCTCGGCCAGGCCCACCACCGAGATGCGCCCGCCCGCGTTCCAGGCCGCCCGCAGATCCTTGTCGCTCACGCTCCTGATCCCCTCGACCGCCAGGTCGGCCAGGGCGGTGGGGCGCCCGAGCACGGCGTTGGCGAAGATCACCAGCTTGTTGGCCGCGTCCCAGCCGTCCACGTCGAGGGCGGGGTCGGGCTCGACGATGCCCTGAGCCTGGGCCTCGGCCAGGGCCGCATCGAAGCTACGCCCCGCCGCCATCTCCTCGAGGATGACCTGGGTCGTCCCGTTCACCACCAGCTCGGCCCGCTCGATCACCGCGCCCGCCAGGTGGCGGCCCATGGTCGCCGTGGGCAGGGCGCCCCCCACCGCCCCGCTGAAGCGCAGCGCGGGGCCGCCGGGCCCGGCCGCCAGGGCCGCCAGCTCGGCGTAGGCAAGGACGAGGGGGCCCTTGCTCGCCAGCACGGCGTGGCGGCCCTCGCGCAGGGCGGCCCGCACGATCCCCAAGCCCCGCTCCCCCTCGCGCAGGTTGGTCGTCGTCCCCTCGACCAGCAGATCCGCCCC
>DAOLDO010000851.1:0-3202 GCA_035327325.1 Chloroflexaceae bacterium
CCCCGCCCGCCCCGGACGCCCAGCGCCGGGTCGCGGTGACGATCGGCCGCGTGGAGGTGCAGATCCAGCGGCCCGCCCCGCCCCCCGCGCCGCTCCAGCCGCCGCGCCCGCCGCCGCCGCCCCCCACCCCGCCCGGGGAGCCCCTGGAGCAGGCGGCGCTCGAGCGCTTCGCGCTGCGGCTCCGCTAAACGATCCTGAGGCAAAGGACAGCAGCACTTGAGCTACGCCGCCATCTACGATGTGACCAGGGCCCTGCGCCTGCTGCTCCACAGCCAGCTCGCGCTGCGCAGCGCGACGGCTGTCGTAACCCTGCACCCGCCGGGCGACAACCTGCCCGACGCCTCGGGGGTCAACCTGTACCTGTACCGCGTCGCCGAGAGCCCGTTCGCGCGGAACCGCGACTGGCCTGGCGACCGGGCGCGGCCGGGCGCCGACCGGCCCGCCATGGGCCTGCAGCTCTACTACCTGCTGACACCCCTCGGCGCCAAGCCCGAGGACAGCAGCTTCCAGCTCGGCGACGACGCCCACACCATGCTCGGCGCGGCGATGCTCACCCTGCACGAGCACCCGGTGCTCAACGCCGTCCACCTCCCCGGCTTCGACGCCGACACGGCGCTGCCCGAGTACCTGCTCAACAGCTACGAGCAGATCAAGGTGCTGCTGACGCCGATCGGCGTGGACGAGCTCTCGAAGATCTGGTCAACCCTGAACAAGCCCTACAGGCTCTCGGTGGCCTACGAGGTCTCGCTGGTGCAGCTCGTGCCCGAGGCGCCGGCCCCGGCGGGCGGCGGCATCGTGACCCGGGCCGAGGTCGAGGTGGTCACGGCCGACCCGCCCCGGCTGAGCGCGCTCACGCCCGCGCGGGGCGCCCTGGCCCGCGTGGTGGGCGGCGCCATCCAGCCGAACGAGCTGCGCGTCGAGGGCTACGGGCTGCTGCTGCCCGGCCAGGCGCCGACCGTGCGCGTGGGCGGGCAGAGCGTCGCGCCCCGCGCCGAGCCCGCGCCGACGGACCGGGCGCTGACGATCTCGCTGCCGGCCGCGCTCGACGCCGGGCCGGAGGTGGACGTGCGCGTGGCGCTGGGGGGGCGGGCCGGGGCGCCCCTGGTCTTCACGGTCAGCCCCTGGCTGGCCGAGCTGAGGCCCCTGCGCACGGCGCTCGACCCGGCGCGCCCGGCCGAGCTGCGGCTGGAGCTGCGGGGGAGCGGGATCGGCGCGCCGCAGGCGGTGCGTCTGGACGGACCGGGCGGCCACCATAGCCTGACTGGCTTCGCGGCCGGCGGCGACGACGGGCGGGCGGGCGTGGACCTGCCGGCCGACCTGGCCAACGGCCGCTACGAGGCGCGCGTGGTCCTCGGCGACGGCAGCGTCTCGAACCCGCGCGCGCTCGAGGTCGTGCCGCTGCTGGGGGCGGAGGTCGGCGTGGACCGTGTGGCCGGGGCGACGGGCGAGGTCCACAGGCTGAGCTTCAGCGGGGCCAGGCTGGCCGGCGCCGACGTGCGGCTGGAGCTCGACGGGACGAGCTACAGCCTGGGGGCCAACGGGGAGGCGGGGCAGCTCGTCGTCACCCTGGGCCGGCTGCTGACCCCGGGGGCGCACCGGGCGGCGGCCAGGGTGGACGGGCAACTCTCGCGGGCGGTGGAGTTCTTCGTGTAGGCGTTGATGGGAGGGGCGCTCGCGGTGACGACGGCGGACGCGACAACCTGGGCCGAGGCCAACCAGCGCCACCTCCTGGCCGCCATGGTGGAGGTGCGGGCCGCCATGGGCGGGGCGGGCGCCGCGGCGCCGCCGGAGGAGCCCTGGGGTGAGGGCCTCGCGCCGCCGGCCCTGGCGAGCCTCTGCGCGGCGTTCGGGCTCTCGCCGTTCGAGCGGCGCATCCTGGTGCTCTGCGCGGGGGTCGAGCTGGACGCCGGCTTCGCCGGGCTGTGCGCGACGGCGGGCGGCGACCAGGGGCGCCCCTACCCGACCTTCGGCCTGGCCCTCGCCAGCCTGGCCGACGCCCACTGGAGCGCCCTGTCTCCCGAGGGGCCGCTGCGGCGCTGGCGGCTGGTCGAGGTGATGGGCCAGCCGGCCACGCCGCTGACGGCGAGCCCGCTGCGCGTTGACGAGCGGGTGCTGCACTACCTGGCGGGCGTCCAGCACCTGGACGAGCGGCTGGCGGGTCTGGTGGAGCCTGTGGCCGTGGGCGAGGCCCTGGTGCCCTCGCACCGGGTGATCGCCGAGCGGGCAGGCGCGGCCTGGGCCGGGGCGGCGGGGCCGCCGCCGGTGGTGCAGCTCTGCGGCGCGGACGGGGCGAGCAAGCGGGCCATCGTCGCGGCGGCCTGCGCGGCGCTCGGGCTACGGCTGTGCGCCATCCAGGCCGAGCACATCCCAGCCGGCGGGGCCGAGCTCGAGGGGCTGGCGCGGCTGTGGGAGCGCGAGGCGGCCCTGTCTGGCGCGGCCCTGCTGGTCGAGGCCGACGGCCTGGACCCGGGCGACGCCCGCCAGGCGGCCGCGGTGGGCCTGCTGCTGGAGCGTCTGGCGGGCGCGCAGGCCCTGGCGGTCCGCGACCGCTGGCGACCCCTGCGGCGCCCGACGGCGGCCTTCGACGTGCCGCGCCCCGAGCCGGACGAGCAGGGCGCCCTCTGGCGCGCGGCCCTGGGGGCGCGGGGCCCCCAGCTGAACGGGCGGGTCGCCGAGCTGGCCGAGCAGTTCAGCCTCGGGCCGGCCGCGATCGGCGCGGCGGCGCGCGAGGCCCTGGCGGCCGAGGTTGCGGGCGAGCCCCTCGGGCGGGCCGTGTGGGCCGCGGCGCGGTCCCAGGGGCGGGCGCGCCTCGACGACCTGGCCCAGCGCATCGCGCCGGCGGCGGGCTGGGGCGACCTGGTGCTGCCCGAGGCCGAGCTGCGCACCTTGCGATCCATCGCCGGCCAGGTCGCCCACCGGACGACGGTCTACAGGGACTGGGGGTTCGGGGCGCGGGCCAGCCGCGGCCTCGGCATCGGCGTGCTGTTCGCCGGCGCCAGCGGCACCGGCAAGACCCTGGCGGCCGAGGTGCTGGCCGGGGCCCTCGAGCTCGACCTGTACCGGATTGACCTGTCGGGCGTGGTCAGCAAGTACATCGGCGAGACCGAGAAGAACCTGCGGCGGGTCTTCGAGGCGGCCGAGGAGGGCGGGGCGATCCTGTTCTTCGACGAGGCCGACGCCCTGTTCGGCAAGCGCGGCGAGG
>DAOLDO010000852.1:0-3193 GCA_035327325.1 Chloroflexaceae bacterium
GGGTCGCCTCGGCCAGGGCCCAGTCGGCGGGGCTGCCCGCGTATTGCTCGCGCGCAGCCGGATCGTGCGTGCTCAGCTCAAGGGCCACGTCGTCGAGGCCGAAGTCGCGCAGCATGGCGAGCGAGAACTGGAGGGCGCCCTCGACCTCGGGCTCCATCTGCTCGAGCGTGCAGAAGAGGTGGGCGTCGTCCTGCGTGAAGCCGCGCACGCGCAGCAGGCCGTTGAGCGTGCCGGAGCGCTCGAAGCGGTAGACCGTGCCGGCCTCGGCGAGGCGCTGGGGCAGGTCGCGGTAGCTGCGCGCCTGGCTCTTATAGATCTGGATGTGGAAGGGGCAGTTCATCGGCTTGAGGTAGTAGTCCTGCTCCTCGATCGTGATCGGGGCGTACATGCCCTCTTTGTACCACTGGAGGTGGCCGCTCGTCTCCCAGAGGGCGCGCTTGCCGATGTGGGGCGTGTAGACGCGCTGGTAGCCGCCGGCGCGGTGGCGCCGGGCCCAGTGCTCCTCGATCAGCTCGCGCAGCTGCCCGCCGCGGCCCGTCCACAGTGGCAGCCCGGGGCCGACGTCGGGCGAGAAGACGAAGAGGTCGAGCTCGCGCCCGAGGGCGCGGTGGTCGCGGGCCCTGGCCTCCTCGAGGCGGGCGAGGTGGGCCTCGAGCTCGGCGGGCGTCTCGAAGGCCGTGCCGTAGACGCGCTGGAGCATAGGGTTGCGCTCGTCGCCGCGCCAATAGGCGCCGGAGACGCGCAGCAGCCTGAGGGCCGCGGGGTCGAGCTCGCCCGTGTGCTCGACGTGGGGCCCGCGGCAGAGGTCCTCGAACGTGTCCTGGCGGTAGGTGGAGATGACCGGGGGGGCGGCGACGGGGGCGCCGTGCTCGTCGGCGGCGCCGCGCAGCAGGGCCTCGATCAGCTCCAGCTTGTAGGGCTGGTCGTGGAAGAGGGCGCGGGCCTGCTCGGCCGAGAGCACGCGGCGAACGAAGGGGTGGCGCTCGCGCACGAGCTCGCGCATGCGGGCCTCGAGGGCGGCGAGGTCGTCGGGCGTGAGGCCGCAGGGCAGGTCGAAGTCGTAGTAAAAGCCGTCGGCGATGGGCGGGCCGATGGCCAGCTTCGCCTCGGGGATCAGCTCGCGCACAGCCTGGGCGAGCAGGTGGGCCGCCGAGTGGCGGATCCGGTAGAGGCGCGACTGGGCGTAGTCCTCGGGGCTCGGGGCTTGGCCTGACATCTGGGGCCTCCTTTGCTGCGCGTCACGGGGAGCGGGCGCGGAAGGCGGGAAGCCGCGGGGAACAAAAAAACCCGCACGCCGTTGGGGCGTAGGGGTTCACGCGGTTCCACCCAACTTCGGCCGCGCGGGCGCGGCCCTCGTGGCGGCCTATAACGGGGCCGGGCCGGCGCGCCATACTTGCCGGTGGGCGTTGGGGCGCGCGCTCGCGGGTGGTGTTCGCCAGGTCCTGCGCTGAGCGGCTCTCAGCCGCCGACCGCTCATCTCTGGGTCGCGGTGCCCTGGCTACTCGTCCCGGTCGTCGCTGTCGGGCGCTTCAGTTGGGCCGAGTGTAGCAGGCCAGGCGGCGCGGCGCCATGGGACAAACGACCGAGATCCTGGCCCGCCGCACCCGTGGTGCCACCCCGGAAATCGCCCCGGCTATCATAAGCGGAGGCCGTGGCTCCGGTTGCCGGAACAGCGATTCAGGTTGCGCGCTAACGAAATCGTCACAAGCCCAGCGCGATGCTCTAATTCCAATTTCAACCCTGTTTATTATGCTGGAAAGCGGAGGACGACGATTACTTCGCTCGATGCGCCAAGCTATACCCCCAAAAAACAAGCTCTACTCTCACTCATAGTACTATCTATGAGTGCGCGACCAGGAATCACCCCCACAGCAGCAAGTTTCGCAGATCGATCGCCCTAGCAGCATGACAAGGATGACGATGACCACCCACAAAGCCACTGGAAACACCCTCGCCCATCCCAGCCACCCAGCGACGACGACAGGCGAACGGCCCAGCGGCCTCAGGGATCAGGAGCTCGTCGCCGCCCCGATGACCCTGTCGCTCGTGAGCGCGGAGGAGCGCGAGCGCCTCGCCGGGTGGAACCGCACCGACACGCCCCTGCCGATCGCCTGCCTGCACCAGCTGGTGGCGGCGCAGGCGGCGCGCGCCCCCGAGGCGCCGGCCCTGATCTTCGAGGGCGGCCAGCTGAGCTATGGCGATCTGGATGCCAGGGCCAACCAGCTGGCCCACCACCTGCGGCAGCACGGCGTCGGGCCCGAGCGCATCGTCGCCGTGTGCATGGGGCGCGGCCAGGAGCTGATCATCGCCCTGCTGGGCATCCTCAAGGCGGGGGGCGCCTACCTGCCGCTCGACCCGATCTACCCGGCGGCCCGCCTGGCCGACATGGTCGAGGACGCGAGCCCGGTCGCCCTGCTGACCGACGGGTCGCTCCCGGACGGGCTGCTCGACCGGCGGGGCGTCGGGGCGCAGCCGCTGGTGATTGACCTGGGCGAGGAGGCCGCGGCGATCGGGCGGCAGCCGACGGAGGCGCCGAGCGACGAGGCGACGGTCAATAACCTGGCCTACGTGATCTACACCTCGGGGTCAACCGGCAAGCCCAAGGGCGTGCTGATCGAGCACCGCACCGCCGCCACCTACGTGCTCGGCGCCGGCCTGCTCTACGAGATCACGCCGGCAGACCGGGGCCTGCACTTCGCGTCGGTCAGCTTCGACGCCTCGGTGGACGACATCTTCGTGCCCCTGAGCCACGGCGCCGGCCTGGTGGTCACCTCGGGGTACAGCCCGCCGGACTTCGCGGGCCTGCAGGAGCTGATCGCGCGCCACGGGATCACCCTGATCTCGATCGCCACGGCCTACTGGCACACCTGGATCAGCGAGCTGGCCGACGGCCACGCGGCCCTGCCCCCCACGCTGCGCCTGGTGATCATCGGCGGCGAGGCGGCCTCGGGCGAGCGCTACAACCGCTGGCGCGCCCTCGTCCCGCCGACAGTGCGGGTGTTCAACGGCTACGGCCCGACCGAGACGACGGTGGGCTCGACCTGGTACGTGCCGTCGCCCCTGGCCGACGAGCCGGCGGGGCCGATGGCGATCGGCCGGCCCCCGCGCAAGTAGCGGGCCAACCTCCTCGACCAGCATCAGCGCCTGGGCCCGCTCGGCGCCCAAGGCGAGCTGTACATCGGGGGTGACAGCC
>DAOLDO010000853.1:0-3192 GCA_035327325.1 Chloroflexaceae bacterium
CCCGCCGATCGGCGGGGGCGGCTCGCCAGGGGTTGGGCGCCCTCCCGGCCGGAGCCTCCGCCGCTGCGCGGGGCCGAAAGTGGTCGGGGCTGACCGTCAGCCCCAGGCCGGCCTCCTCGGCCCGCCAGCGGGGGAAGAGGCGGCGCCGCTTCGCGACCTGGATCAGGATGTCGTAGACCGTCTCCCACTCGTCAACGCCGATCGCCGGGGCCGTCGCCTCCGCGGCCAGGGCGCGCACGCGCAGCACGAAGCCCAGCCCGGCGCGGCTCACGTCCAGCTGCTGGAGGCGCGCATCGGCGAGCAGACCACTCCGCTCCTCCTGGGCCAGGGCGTCGAGCCGGCCGGCGTCGAGCCCGAGATGGGCCGCGAGCAGCCCGTCAATCCGCTCGAGGTGGGTGGCCCCGGCCGCGCTCGCCATGCTCGCCCTGAGGGCGGCCAGCTCGGGCCCCCGCTCCTGCCACAGCCTGAAGGCGTCGTCCGCCGCGAACGGCGTGACAAAATCGGGGATGTCGAGCAGATCCGGATCGACCGTCGGCGGCTCGGCCGTGGTCCGGAGCGCCTGCTGCCAGGCTTGGCGCGACGCGGCCGTTGCGCGCCAGGGCGGCAGACGCGCCTTGCGCCAGCTCCAGTAGGCGAGGCCGTCCTCCTCCGCCGTCCACTGCGGGTGCTTCACGCGCTCCTTCGCTACTCGGGTCAGGGTCGCGGCGAGCGCGGCCCACGTTTCGGGCCGCACAGCCTGCGCGCCGCCGGCCCGGGCGGCCCGATCCTGGAGCGTCACGGTCAGCAGGTGGTCGAACTCGCCCTCGGTCAGGCGCAGCTCGCCGGCGATGCGCGCGCGCGCCGCCTCAGCCCGCGCCGCGTCGCTGCTCAAGCGCTCGTCGTGGAGCCGGCCCAGCTCCGCCTCCCAGCTCGAGCCTGCCGGCGCCGGCCCCAGGGCCTCGGCCAGGAGCGCCTCCAGTCCGTGGGCCTCCCGCGTTGCGTCGAGCTGCTCGCTGAGCGCTGCCAGCTCTTCCCGGCGCTCGCGCAGCAGATCTCGCGCCCGGTCGCCGACGACCGCATCCGGCAGGTCGGCCTCCGTGAGCGTATCCGGGTCGATCCAGGGACGGCCGGGGATGGGCAGCGGCGGCCACGGGCCCGTCGCCGGCTCGCGCAGGGCCGGCCAGAAATGCTCCGGCGAGCGCAGCGTGCTGGAGATGGCCTGCTCCTCGGCGCGCCAGGCCGCAGCGACCGCGCGCTTTTGCGCCTGGACGAGTACGGAGTACAGCTCCTCCCACTCGTCGCCTGAGACGGCCTCGCCCGCGCCGTCCTCCCAGCGGGAATCTTTCGCCACCAGCTCCGCCAGGCGGCGGAGGCTCTGCGCCGTCAGCAGGAGCGCGCCGACCTGGTCCATCGCGGTCGCATCAAGGCCCGGCGCCTGATGCAGCTGCCGGTCGAGCGCGAGCAGGTCGGCGCCCGTGAGCGTCTGCCACGCCGGCAGCCGCGCCGCCATGGCGCCAAGGAGCTTCGCGACGTCCGGGACCGGCTGCCCGCCTGGGCTCGTCCTCGTCTGCGAGCGCAGCTCACGCAGACGATCGTCAACCCAGGCGCGCCGGGCCAGCCAGAGGTCGAAGGCCGGCTGGCCCGGCGCGGGGTGGCGCAGGTCGTCCGGGCCGATCAGGTCCGGGTCTACGACCGGCTCGGCGTCGAGCGCCTCTGGCACCGGCGGCCCCCGCTCGGCGAGCCAGCGCCGGCGCAGCGCCGCGAGCCGCCAGCTCAGCACCGCGGGGAGGGCGGCGATGACGATCGTCGTGGTGTTCGCCCTGTAGCGCACGCTGAACGAGCCGGACAGGCCGCTGAAGTTCTCCTCCACGCACACGATCGGGCCCTCGTCCCCGAGCCGGCTGCCCGAGGCCACCAGCGCGCCGGCCTGGCGGGACTCGTCCCGGTAGAGGTTGATCTGGACCGTGCCCCCCGCTTTGGTGAGGCGAACGTAGATGCTGCCGTTCGCGTCGGTGTTGCGCCGCCAGGCCAGCCCCTCGAGGCGCCACAGCGTGATCTGATCCTGCGCGTCGCCGAGCTTGGCGCCGTCGCAGAACCTGGACTGAGCGTAGGTGGACGGCAGGCCGAAGAGGCGTTCCAGGTTCAGCTCGCTCAGGGCCTGAGGGTCGGGGTAGTGAGCCGACTGGTCGAGCCAGAGCCGTTCGATCAGTTGCTCGGCCTCGTCGTCCTCGGGCCGGGCGATGGCGAGCCGCTCGGCCAGGGCGCGCCGCTCGTGTGGCGGGCCGATCTGGGCCAGGCGCAGCTCATCGTACGACGTGCCGGCCCGCAGGAGCAGGGCCTGGTAGGCGGCCAGGCAGTAGCGCCGGTTGGCGCTGATGACCTGCTGGGCCAGGCCGCCGTCGAAGGGGGTGCGGTCCAGGACGCTGCGCAGCACTTCGACGGCCAGGCGCACCTGCCTGACGGGCCGCTCGGCGCTCTCGCAGGAGGCGGGCATGGCGCCAAACGGCTGGTGCAGACTCTGCTCCAGAAACGCGAGCGTGATCGGCTCATCGCCGGCCTGCACATGCCGCGTGGCGTACGCCAGCAGATCCGCCAGGTAGGCGAGGGGGCTCACGGCCGACTGGCAATCACGACACGTGCAGGCCGGCTCCGCCGCCAGCGCCGCGGCGGGCGCCTGTGGGTCGGCGGCAGACCTGTTCGCCCGCGCGACCCGCTGCCCTGTCAGCCGATTGTGCAGCGTCAGCGCCTGCGCGCTGGCGGCGCGGTGGAGCTTGGTGGCCTCCTCAGCGCCAAGGAGTCCGTCTGTGCGCTTCCCGAAGTCGCGCCGGGTCCCGCGCGCTATGGCGAGGAAGTTGTCATACCCCCGCGCTATCAGCGCGTCGTTCAGCTCGAGGTCATCGGACAGCAGGCTCAGGTCGGCGTGGGCCTGGAGGCGCCGGACCTCCGGGTCGTCGGGGCTGATCGCGGGGTCCGCGAGCCGTTCCATCCCGCCGGCGCGGCGGAGGTCCTCCAGGGTGGCGAGCTTGTGGCGCTCCAAGGCCGCCCGCAGCTCGGGCGCCATTTCCAGGCGCAGCGCGTCCTCCAGATCGGCCAGCCGGTGCGACGGGCGGCCGGGCGTGGGGAGGGGCACGGAGATGGGCTGGTCGAGCTGCTCGCGGCCCGGCGGCCCGCTCCCCTCGGGGGTGTCCAGCTCCCCGCCCCGCCGGTCGAGGA
>DAOLDO010000854.1:0-3189 GCA_035327325.1 Chloroflexaceae bacterium
CGCCACCAGGCGGGACTGATAGGCCGTCCGCCACGCCGACCCGGCCCGCGCCAACCCCGACCAGCCAGACTGTCACCGAGAGGCTGGAGCCGCGGGTCTACCTACCGGCCTTGCGCTAAAAGCCGATTGATCGGCGCAACATCGTCGCACATCGCCGCAGACCTCGCGCCCGCATCCTCTGCCCACCCACGATGCGGGGCGAGGTCCGCGGCGACTGTCAAGTGCAGAGAGCCATGTGGAAGCCCTGCGCTGAGCCGCCGCTGGAGGCGCCGGCGCACGCGTGGCTGCAATGCCCCAGGAGCAAACCAATGACCGATCGCGCACGCGTGTCCGCCGCAAGGGCAGCCGCCCCGTACCTCGGGCTGCTGCTGACCTTGCTACTCGCCGTTGGCATGCTGACGCCGGCCAAAGCGGCCCCTCAAGGCTTCACCGATGAGCCCCTGCCCGGGCTCGAGGCGCTCACCCAGCCGACAGCCTTCGCCTTTCTGCCCGACGGCACGATGCTGATCGCCACCAAGCCGGGGCTGCTGCTGCGTTACGCTGGCGGCGCCCTGAGCGCCACGCCGGTCCTCGACATCAGAAACCGGGTCTGCACGTCGGTCGAGATGGGGCTGCTCGGCGTGGCCGTTGACCCCGACTACAACCCGTCCGTGGCGGCGAGCCGGCATATCTACGTGTACTACAGCACGGGGCCGGCGCAGGGCGGCTCGTCCGTCAACTGTGGCGGACAAGGCAGAACCAACCGCGTCTCGCGCTTCACGATCGGCAGCAACGGGGTCGCGACCAACGAGACCATCCTGATCGACCAGATCGGCGCGCCCGGCGCGGCCCATAACGCCGGCGACCTGCACTTCGGCAAAGACGGCAACCTGTACGTCAGCGTCGGCGACGGCGCCTACGACACGGTGACGGGCACGGGCGGCGGCAGCGTCCAGGAGGCCCGCCGGCTCTACCACCTGCGCGGCAAGATCCTGCGCATCACCAGGGCCGGGGGCATCCCCGCGGGCAACCCTTACACCGGGGCGGGCACGGCCCGCTGCTACGACCCGGCGCCGGGCGGCAACAAGACCGGCCAGGTGGCCGCGAACCTGATCTGCCAGGAGATCTTCGCCTGGGGCCTGCGCAACCCCTTCCGCATCGCCTTCGACCCCAACGCGGCCGGCACGCGCTTCTTCATCAACGACGTCGGCCAGGATCGGATGGAGGAGATCAACGAGGGCCGGGCCGGCGCCGACTACGGCTGGAACTGCTTCGAGGGTACTGACAGCTACAGCACCTCCGGCCTCTGCGCGCCGCCGATCAACCCCGAGCCCCCCGTCTTCGCCTACACCCGCAGCCTCTCCAGCTGCGGCTCGATCACGGGCGGCGCCTTCGTGCCCAACGGCGTCTGGCCGTCGGCCTACGACGACGCCTACCTGTTCGCCGACTACAACTGTGGGCGCATCTTCACGCTCGCCCGCGACGGCTCGGGCCAGCTAGGGGCGACCGAGTTCGCCAACCTAAGGCTGATCAACCCGGGCGCCGCGGCCACCCACATGGCCTTCGGCCCCTACCAGGGCACCCGGGCCCTCTACTACGCCGACTTCTTCGGCGGCACCATCAGGCGCATTCGCTACAGCGGCGACGCGAACCGCTCGCCCCTGGCCGCCGCGACCGCCACACCGCGCGCCGGCGCCCTGCCCCTGACCGTGAGCTTCGACGCCTCGGCGAGCAGCGACCCGGACGGCGACGCCATCAGCGCCTACCTCTGGGACTTCGGCGACGGCAAGACCGCCCAGACCACGGGCCCGACCACGAGCCACACCTACACCACCGACGGCGTCTTCACCGCGACCCTGCGGGTGCGCGACAGCCGGGGCGCCACCTCGGCCAACACGGTGCGCCTGCGCATTGATGCGGGCAACACGCCGCCGCAGCCCCAGATCCTGACCCCGGCGGACGGGGCCACCTTCGTCACGGGCCAGGCGATCACGCTGAGTGGCAGCGCCACCGACGCCGAGGACGGGCCCCTGGGGCCCGCGAGCCTGAGCTGGGAGGTGCGGCGCCACCACGCCGACCACTTCCACCCGTACCACTCGGCCGACGGTGTCGTAACGACGCAGATCGTGGCCCCCGGGCCCGAGGATCTCGCCGCGGTTGACAACAGCTACCTGGAGGTGCGTCTCACAGCGACCGACTCGCTGGGGAGCAGCACCGTGATCACGCGGGCGATCCGCCCGCGCATCGTCAATCTGAGCTTCGCCACCGAGCCGCCGGGGCTGAAGCTGATCGTGGACGGCGGCACCGTCGGCAATACCATCGCCACACCCGCCGTCGTGCGCTCCTGGCCCGGCTTCGTGCTGCGCCTGGGCGCCCCGCGCGGACAAACGGTGGACGGCGTCGCAATGTGTCTGACGGGCTGGCGGCACAGCGCGGGGGCCAGGACGCTGCTCACCCCCGCGACCGACGCCGCCTACACGGCGCTCTTCGGCCCGGAAGACGAGGGCTGTCTTGCGGAACGCATGTACCTGCCCGTGATCCACGCGGGCCCCCGCTGAGACACGGGGGGCTTCAGGGGCTGCCGGGCAGGCCCCTGAAGCCCCATAAAGAAATTTTCAGTTGACATGGCAACCATCGCGGACTATACTGGCACTGGGTCGGCCCGACCGACCCCATCCGTGCGCCCGCAGGCGCGGCGGGCACCTGAAGCCCGCCACGCGGAGCCACAGAGGCGGCGTCGCCTCTGCCGCGGCCTCTGGCGCGTTCGCAAAGGGACTATGGAAGGCAGTCATCAACAGCAGCGTCCTGGCCCGTTGTGTCGCGCGGCGAGCGTGGCCCCGGTTGTGGATGAGCCCCTGTTGAGTTGACCAGCGCCCCCCTCGCGGGGCGTCTGCGACGCTCCGCTCTCCGCCCCCGGCAAGCCCCGCCGGGGGTCGTTTGATCCCCAGACCCTCCCGCAGCCCCTCAGGCTGCCGCGATCCAGCGGGCCCCCCACCAGCCCCGCGGCCACGCCGCCGCGGCAAGGCACACGCAGGAGGGACCCATGATCGCGTACCGCAGCACCCTCGACCGCGACGCGCTCCGCGCGCCCATGGTCAGCCCGAAGCTCCACGACGACGCGCCGGCCCAGGCCGAGCTCGACTACGCCCCCGCCCTGAGCTTCCCCCGGCACGCCACAGCCCAGCAGGTGATTGACGCCCTGCGCATGAT
>DAOLDO010000855.1:0-3179 GCA_035327325.1 Chloroflexaceae bacterium
AGCGAGCGACTCACACCTCACACAATGGCTCTGCCGAAGCAAAGCGACTCACTAGCGGCGGCGCTGCACCGTCTGCGAGAGCACCACGAGGGTGATTGAGAGGACGAGCATGAGTGTCGAGATCGCGTTGACCTCGGGCGTGACGGCGCGGCGCACCTTGTTGTAGACCTCGACGGGCAGCAGCGAGGTGCCGGGCCCCGAGAGGAACAGGCTGATGATGAAGTCGTCGAGCGAGAGGGTGAAGGCCAGCAGGGCCCCGCCGATGATGCCGGGCAGGATCAGCGGGAAGGTGACGCGCCAGAAGGTCTGCCAGGGGCCGGCGCCAAGGTCGGCCGCGGCCTCCTCGAGGCGCCGGTCGAAGTTCTTCAGGCTGGTGCGCACCACCACCACCACGAAGCTGATGCTGAAGGCGATATGGGCCAGGATCACCGTGGTCAGGTTGCGGCGCATGACCTGGCCGGTGACGGCATTGATCAGGTCGAAGGCGAAGGCCGAGAAGGCCAGCAGGGCCACGGCCATCACGATCTCGGGGATGACGATCGGCAGGTAGAGCACCGCGTCCACCCCGGTGCGCCCGCGGAAGCGGTAGCGCTCCATGGCCAGGGCCGTGAGCGTGCCCAGCACGGTCGAGGCCAGGGTCGAGGCGAAGGCCACGTAGAGCGTGTTGAAGGTAGCGCCCATCAGGCGGTCGTTGTTGAACAGGCGCACGTACCAGTCCAGGGTGAAGCCCGTCCAGCGCACCCCGAACTCGTCGCGGGTGAACGAGAAGATCACCAGGATGACGATCGGCACGTAGAGGAACATGTACATCAGCACCGCGTGGGCGGTGAGGGTCAGCCCGCCCCAGGTGAGGCGCCCGCCCTCGACGGCGGGCTTCGCGGCCCGGGCGGCCGCCTTGGGCTGGGAGGTGGCCTCGATCATCGGTCCTCCTCCGTGGTGGCCCGGAAGTAGAGCAGGATCAGCGCGAGCAGCACGAGCATCATCACCATGGCCATGGCCGAGCCGAGGGGCCAGTTGGGCGGGTTCGAGCGCAGGAAGAGTCGCTGGATCAGGTTGCCCAGGTAGTCCACCTTGGCCCCGCCGAGCAGCTCGCTCACCACGAACTGCCCCAGGGTCGGGATGAAGACCAGCACCGAGCCGGCGGCCACCCCGGGCATGGTCATCGGCAGCATCACGCGCAGGAAGGCCCGCCACCTGCTGGCCCCCAGGTCGGCCGCTGCCTCCATCAGGGTGAAGTCGAAGCGGTCGATCGCGGCGTAGAGCGGCAGCACCATGAAGGGCAGCTCGCCGTAGACCAGGCCGAGCAGCGTGGCGCCCTCGGTGTTGAGCAGGGTCAGGGTCGGCAGGCCCACCGCGCCGAGGGCGCTGTTGATCAGGCCGTTATTGGCCAGGATGATCTGCCAGGCGTAGATGCGCACCAGGAAGTTGGTCCAGAACGGGATCAGCACCAGGAAGAGCAGCACGGTCCGCCAGCCGGGCGGCTGCCGCACGATGAACAGGGCCAGGGGGTAGCCCAGCAGCAGGCAGAGCAGCGTGGTCAGCACGCTGATCCAGATCGAGCGCAGGTAGGCGTTGACGTAGATTGACCGGGTGAACAGGGTCAGGTAGTTGTCGAGGGTGGGCGCCCAGACCACGTTGCCCCGCGGGCCGTTGGTCATGAAGCTGTAGAGCAGGATGATCAGCAGGGGCAGGGCGAAGAAGAGCAGCAGGTAGAGCAGGCCGGGCGAGATCAGACCGAGGAGGTTGCGCCGGTCGCGCCTGGCCCGCTCGTGCTCCAGGGTGTTGAGGGCCATAGTTCCTCCCACGGCAGGCGGGGGGCCCGCTACTCGGTCAGGACGAGGGCGTTGTCGGGGGGGCAGACGAGGACGGCGGGCTCGCCGGGCTGCCAGTAGGCGTTGCGGTCAAGGGTGCTGAGCGTGTTCTGCTCCCACACGTCGAGGGTGCGCTGGGCGTTGAGCCGCACCGTGATCCTGGTGTCGCTGCCGATGTAGCTGACCAGCTCGACCCGGACGGGCATGGTGAAGGGGCCGTCGGCGGTGGCGTGCTCTGGGGGGACGAGGCGGGCCTTCTCGGGGCGGATCGAGAGGGTGGCCGTCTCGCCCATGGTCACGGGGCGGGGGGTGATGCCGCGCAGCTTCAGGCCCTCGGGGGTCTGGATGGTGGCGTAGCTGCCGCCGTTCTCGATCACCTTGCCGTCTATGAAGTTCGTCTCGCCGATGAAGTCGGCCACGAACTTGCAGGTGGGGCGCTCATAGATCTCGGTGGGCGAGCCGACCTGCAGCACCTTGCCGTGACTCATTACCGCGATGCGGTCCGACATGGTCAGGGCCTCCTCCTGGTCGTGGGTGACGAAGAGGAAGGTGATGCCGACGCGGTGCTGGAGGCTCTTGAGCTCGAGCTGCATCTCCTTGCGCAGCTTCTGGTCGAGGGCGCCGAGGGGCTCGTCGAGCAGCAGCACCTCGGGGTGGTTGACCAGGGCGCGGGCCAGGGCGACGCGCTGCTGCTGGCCGCCGGACATCTGGCGCGGGCGGCGCTGGGCGAAGCCGGCCAGGCGCACCAGCTCAAGGGCCTCCTGGACCCTTGGGCCGATCTCGGCCCTGGGCAGGCGCTTCATCTCGAGGCCGAAGGCCACGTTCTGCTCGACGGTCATGTGGGGGAAGAGGGCGTAGGACTGGAAGACGGTGTTGACCGGGCGCTGGTTGGGCGGGGTGGTCGCCATCTCGCGGCCGTGGATGAGCAGGCTGCCGCTGGTGGGGTACTCGAAGCCGGCGATCATGCGCAGCGTGGTGGTCTTGCCGCACCCGCTGGGGCCGAGCATCGAGAAGAACTCGCCGTCGCGGATCTGAAGGCTGACGTGGTCCACGGCCACGACCTCGCCGAAGCGCTTGACGACGTCGCGGAGCTCGATCGCGGTCGAGTCGCTCAACACAGTGCTCCTGGGCCTGCACAGGACGACAAAGGGGCGCGACGGCGCCCTGGGGGGCGACCGCTGCCGGGAGACCCGTCGGTGGGGATGTTCCAGTATACCACATCTTAACCGGTCGCCGCCCCCGCGCCGCGGCTGTAACCGACTGTGCTACAATAGGGCCCGTGCTCGCCGCCAGGGCCCTGGCGAGCCTACCAGGAGACCCCGATGGAGGAACTGATCGCGCGGGCGACGCGGCGCGTCGAGGCCATCC
>DAOLDO010000856.1:0-3176 GCA_035327325.1 Chloroflexaceae bacterium
GCCCCCCCGCTCCCCCCGCCCGCCGCCCCGACCGTGCCCGCGGCCACCCCCGCCGGCGAGGTCGAGCCGGCGCGCCTGGTGGTCATGGCCCACGACAGCTTCAACGTCAGCGAGGACGTGCTCGCCGCCTTCGAGCAGAGCGCCGGCGCCACGGTGGAGGTGCTGAAGGCCGGCGATACCGGCAGCACGCTCAACCAGGCCATCCTCAGCCGCCAGGCGCCCCTGGCCGACGTGCTCTTCGGCGTGGACAACACCTTCCTCAGCCGGGCCCTGGAGGCCGACATCTTCCTGCCCTACGCGTCGCCCTACCTCGACACCCTGCCCGATGACCTGCGGCTCGACCCGGACAACAGCCTGCTGCCCGTGGACTACGGCTACGTCCTGATCAACTACGACAGGGCGGCCCTGGAGGCCGCCGGCCGGACCCCGCCCGCCAGCCTCGAGGAGCTGGCGCGGCCCGAGTGGCGCGGCCAGCTCGTGGTGCAGAACCCGGCCACCTCGTCGCCCGGCCTGGCCTTCCTGCTCGCCACGATCGCCCACTTCGGCGAGGGCGAGGGCTACAGCTGGCAGGAGTTCTGGGCCGACCTGCGGGCCAACGAGGTCTACGTGAGCGAGGACTGGACCGACGCCTACTACACGCAGTTCAGCGGCAGCAGCGGCCAGGGCCCCTACCCCCTGGTGGTCAGCTACTCGACCAGCCCGGCCGCCGAGGTCTTCTTCAGCGAGGGCCGGCTGGACGAGCCGCCCACGGGCAACCTGGTCGTGCCCGGCGGCGTGTTCCGGCAGGTCGAGTTCGTCGGCATCTTAAGGGGCACCCGGAACGAGGAGCTGGCCCGTCGCTTCGTGGACTTCATGCTGCAGCCGCAGTTCCAGGCCGACATCCCCCTGCAGATGTTCGTCTACCCCGCCAGCCCCGATGCCCCCCTGCCCGAGGTCTTCACCAGCTTCGCCGAGGTCCCCGAGCAGCCCGCCGGGCTCACCGCCGAGCAGATCGAGGCGGGCCGCGAGGGCTGGATTGACCAGTGGACGGAGATCGTGCTGCGGTGAGCGCGACGACCGACAACAGGCGCTCGGCGGCCGCGGCCCCGCCGCGGTTCGTCGTCCGCGGGCTGTCGTCGGTCGTCTTCCTGCTCCCGATCGTCTTCCTGGCCCTCTTCTTCTTCTACCCCCTCTGGGCGATCCTGCGGCTGAGCTTCGCCGATGGGGTGGGCGGGCTGCTCGTGGCCCTGGCCGAGCCGTACTACTGGCGCGTGCTCGGCTTCACCGCCTGGCAGGCGACCCTCTCGACGGCCCTGACCCTGGCCGTCGGGCTGCCCGGGGCCTACGTCTTCGCCCGCTACGACTTCCCCGGCAAGAGCCTGCTGCGGGCCCTGGCCGGGGTGCCCTTCGTGATGCCGACCGTGGTGGTCGCGGCGGCCTTCGGCGCCCTGCTCGGGCCGCGGGGCCTCGTGCCCCAGGCCCTCGAGGCGCTGCTGGGACCCGGCTTCACGGCGCCGCGGCTGACGGGGGGCCTGGGCATCGTGCTCCTGGCCCACGTCTTCTACAACTACACGGTGGTGCTGCGCCTGGTGGGCGGCTTCTGGGCGAACCTCGACCCGCGCCTCGAGCAGGCGGCGGCCATGCTCGGGGCCCCGCGCTGGCGGGCGGCCCTGACGGTGACCCTGCCGCTGCTGCTGCCGGCCGTTGGCGCGGCGGCCCTGCTCGTCTTCATCTTCACCTTCACCAGCTTCGGCGTGATCGTCATTCTGGGCGGGCCGCGCCTGGCCACCCTCGAGGTCGAGATCTACCGGCAGACGGCCCAGCTCCTGCGGCTCGACGTGGCGGCGACCCTGGCCCTCGTGCAGGCCGCCTGCACGCTGCTGCTGAGCCTGGCCTACACGCGGCTCGCCGCCCGGTCGGCCGTGCCCCTCGACCTGCAGCCCCGCGGCGCGACGGCCCGCCGGCCCCGCGGCCCGGCGGCGAGGCTCTTCCTGGGCGCCAACATCCTGCTGATCGCCCTGCTGCTCGGCGCGCCCCTGGCCGCCCTGGCCCTGCGCTCGGTCCTCGCCCCGCCCGGCGAGTGGCCGCCCCTCACCCTGGCCGCCTACGCCGCCCTCGGCGAGAACCGCACCGGCTCGGCCTTCTTCGTCCCGCCCACGACCGCCATCGCCAACTCGCTGCGCATCGCCGCCAGCACCACGCTCCTCGCCCTGCTGATCGGCCTCCCGGCGGCCTACATGCTGGCGCGGAGCGGCAAAGGAGCGGCGCGGAGCGAGCGCACCTCATCCTTCGTCCTTCACCCCGCATCCCTGCTGGACGCCCTGTTCATGCTCCCCCTGGGCACCTCGGCGGTGACCCTGGGGCTGGGCTACCTGGTAGCCCTGAGCACGCCGGCTCTGGCCGGGCTGCGCGCCTCGCCCTGGCTGATCCCGCTGCTGCACACCCTGGTGGCCCTGCCCTTCGTCGTCCGGGCCATGCTGCCGGCCCTGCGCGCCCGCTCGCCGCGGCAGCGCGAGGCCGCCACCATGCTCGGCGCGTCGCCCCTGGCCGCCTGGCTGCGCGTCGAGCTGCCGCAGCTGGCGCCGGCCCTGGCCACAGGCGCGATCTTCGCCTTCACGGTGTCGCTGGGCGAGTTCGGCGCGACGGTGCTGCTGGCGCGGCCCGACGCGCCGACCCTGCCGGTGATGATCTTCCGCTTCCTCGGCCAGCCCGGCGCCCTCAACTACGGCCAGGCCCTGGCCCTCTCCACCATCCTCATGCTGGTGACGGCCGCCGCCTTCATCGCCCTCGAGCGGGCGCGGCCGCCGGGCGGGGAATTCTAGGGCCTGCGGCGCGGCGCTTCGTCGGGGCATCCCTGCAACCCGCTTTTCGCGGGGGCCCCTCGCCGGGCCCCCGCACCCCCGGCGCAGGGCCTTCGGCCCTTGACCCGTTAAAGACATGCCTCTGCCGTGCCGCCGGCCGTGCTGCTCTGCCCCGTGGGCGCTGCCGTTCAGGTCGCCCCAGCCCGGGTGGGGGGCCTGGCCGGTGTGGTCTCCTGGCTGCCCCGGGCCGTGTGCCAGTTATCCGGCCGCGAGGGCGTCCGGGACCATCGCGCGGCGTTGGCTGGCACAGGGGGACGACCCGCCGGCAGGGCCAGGGACGTGGCGCGCGGTCAGGCGGGCCCCGGCGGGGCATGGTCACGGGCCTGGCGGCACAGC
>DAOLDO010000857.1:0-3176 GCA_035327325.1 Chloroflexaceae bacterium
CTGGTTCACCGTCAGCGCCTGGTGGGTGGCGAAGAGCACCAGGATGGCCTGGCGGGTCTCGCTGGCGATGGCTTTGAGGAACGCCTGGAGGTCGGGGCCGGGTGCGCTCATAGCAGTCACTTCTACATATCGGGAAATGTCGAAATGATTATAGCCAGCAGGCCACGATTGTCAACTGCTGCACAAGGAACCTCCAATGCCGGCGCTATCGTGCGCGATCTGGCGGAGACGAGCCGCCGTCCGGTGGCTGCTCACGCCGAGGTTGGCGAAGATGTCAGATGTGCGTGCGCAGCGTGTTCCGCAAGACGATGAGCTCAGGTGAGGTCTCCGGACCGCCCGGGTCGGCTGCCGTCGATAACAGGCGATACCGCTCAAGGTGACACACCGTAGCGCAGGGCAAGGGCGGCGGCGCGGTTGCGCAAGGAGTCGCGCAGCCACTGCGGGGCCAGGGCTTCCGCGTCCGCGGCGAGCTGCCACAGCGCCCATTCAGCGTGCCTCGCGTCTTGAAAGGCAACCTCCAGCCGCAGCCAGCCATCGGCGTCAGCCGCCTCGGCGACAACTGTCAGCGCGGTGCCCACGAGCTCCTCCCGCCGCACCGGATCCACCCGCACCAGCACGGTGACTTGATCGCCCCCGGTGCGAAACCGCGTGCTGCGCTCCCGCCAGGCCCGCTCCAGATCGACCTGCTCTGGTCGCTCTGCCGGCTCGGCAAGCTCCTCGGCCGCCAAGACGCGGGACAGCAGGTAGGTGCGGTCGGCTCCAGAGCGCGTGGCCAACAGATACACCTGGTCGCGCACATTGACGAGGCCGATCGGGTCCACGGTGCGCCACATCGGGGGCTGATCCACCGCCGCGTAGTGGATGCGCAGCTTGTGGCCGGCGAAGACCGCGCGCCGCACCGCGGCCATGATCTGATCAGGCACCTCCTCGGCGACAAGCCGGCGCGCGAGGAGGTCGGTCTCGGGGTCGACGAGCACGCGCTCGGCTGCATCAGCCGCGGTGTCCCGATAGCGCTCGGGGAGTGCATCAACCACCTTGAGCATCGCCGACGCGAGCGCCGAGCCGAGCCCGAAGGCCTGGACGCCGCGCCGTGAGCCGGCGATCAGCAAGGCCAGGGCCTCCTCGTGGTTCAGCCCGGTGAGCTCGGTTCGGAACCCCGGCAGCAGCGCGAAACCGCCGTGCCTGCCACGGTCGGCGTAGACCGGGACGCCGGCTGCGGACAAGGCCTCGATATCGCGCAGCACCGTGCGAGTGGAGACCTCCAGCTCGCGGGCCAGCGCGGCCGCGGACATCCGGCCGTGCCGGCGCAGCAGCAGAACCAGGGAGACCAATCGATCAGCACGCATGCACCAGATGATAGCAGAATACACGACAGTGGATGTCGTGATTTGCTGGTAGGCTCACAAGCGAGGTCATAGATGGAGGCTACCGCGCCGATGGACCTCGGGACACACGATGAATCGAAGGGAGCTGATGTGGCACTGGAACGAACGGCGGTCAACCCGTGGTCGTGGTCGGTGGCGATGGGCTACAACCAGGGCGAGCTCTTCTCGGGGCAGACGCGGACGCTGTACTGCTCTGGGCAGGCAGCGATGAGCGGTGACGGCGCGCCCCTGCATGCCGGCGACATGGCAGCACAGTTGGCGCTGAGCCTCGACAACCTGGAGGCCACGCTCGAAGCAGCCGGCATGTCGCTGGCGAACCTCATCCGGCTCAATGTCTACACCACCGACGTCGATCTGCTGTTCCAGCACTACGGCGTGCTGGCGTCGCGGTTGGGCGCCGCCGGGGTCGCCCCGACCACCACGATGCTCGGGGTGACACGGCTAGCGCTCCCCGCGCTGATGGTCGAGCTTGAGGGGACGGCCGTGGCCTGACGCAACGGTGCCGCCCGTACTGAATCTAGCTGAACCGACACGAGCAGCAGGCAGGGAGTGATTCCCGATGCGTAGCATGGCGACAATTGGCGTCTACGGCTTCGACGGCGAGTCCTTCCTTCAACGCCTGCAGCGTGCAGATGTCTGCCTGCTGCTCGATGTACGCCAGCGCCGCGGGGTCCGCGGCTCCCAGTATGCCTGGGCGAATGCACGCCGACTTCAGGCGGCCCTCGCCCAGGCCCGGATCGTCTATGAGCACCACCCCGAACTCGCCCCAACCACCGCGTTGCGCCAGCTTCAATATGCCGAGGATGCGCGCCAGGGTGTTGGCAAGCGCTCGCGTCGTGAACTCGCCGCCGAGTACACCCGTCACTATACGACCGAGATCCTCGACCGCGCCGACCTCGCGGCGCTCGTAGCGGGGCTGCCAAGCCGTGGACTCGCAGTGCTGCTGTGCGTCGAGCGCGACCCCGAGGCCTGCCATCGCTCGCTGATTGCCCAGCGGCTGTCCGAGCAGTACCACATCACAATCAAGCACCTATTCCCGTTGTGACGCGCGAATTCCCAGTGTTAACGGCCGCTTCGCGCACCTCGCGCGGCCCCGCTATCGTACCCCTGGGTCAGGCTAACCCTGGTGGCGGAGCAACGTAGCAATTGCCTCACGCTTGTGATAGATCGCCCAGCCCAGGGCAGTGGCCTGATGTTGCGGCTCCGTCACCTCTGGGTCGGCCCCGCGCGCGAGCAGCGCAGCCGCCGCCGCCGGCTGGTTGCGCACCACCGCCCAGTGCAGTGGGGTGAGCCGAACGTCGAACCCGCTCGGCAGCGCGTCGATGGAAGCGCCGCGCTGCACCAGCGCGTCGATCGCGGCGACCTCGCCGTTGATCGTGGCGTAGACCAGCGCCTGCTCCAGGAGCTCATCGTGCCCTGCCGTCTCTGACGCGGCGACGAACTGGTTCACTGGCGGGACGTGGCACCCCGCCTGCGGCAGCAGCTGGCCCGCTGCATCGAAGCACGCTTCTATCTGGTTCACGCGCCCCAGCCCGGCCGCGAACGTCAGCGTGACCCGGGCGCCGCGCTGGACGAGGAGCTCCGCGGCCGTGCGCTGCCCGTAGAAGAGCGCCTGCGAGAGCGGGCGGCCATCGCCCTGTGGGCCGTCCACCGCCGCCCCCGCCGCCAGCTCAAGACGCAGCCGAATGCGCGGCGCTGGGCGGAGATGGCTGCACTGTCAACATCCGCGGCGGCCCGACATGGACTGACAACGGCGTCGGTGAGCTCAAGTTCCAGTTGTTCTTCATCCAC
>DAOLDO010000858.1:0-3168 GCA_035327325.1 Chloroflexaceae bacterium
TGCGCCTTCTGTGGCAACAGGGACCACGAGCGCCTGGCCGCCCTGCACGTCGAGGGCGAGGAGCAGCGCCGCGCCGTCACCTGCGACGAGTGCAGGGGCTACCTCAAGGTGCTCAACGCCCTCACGCCCATCCCGCCCTACGAGCTCCCCGTGCTCGACCTGGCCACGCTCCACCTGGACATGGCCGCCCTGGAGCGGGGGTACGCGCCGGCGTGACAGAGCCCATCCACGAGCTGAGCTACGTCGAGTTCGACGGCGAGCGCGCCACGCCGGTGCGCAAGCCGGTGATCGGCGAGACGCCCTGGGCCCTGTTCATCAACGGGCAGGAGTGGCTGACCTTCATGTGCTCGCCGGTGGGCCTGCACCACCTGGCCCTCGGCTTCATGCTCTCGGAGGGGCTGATCGGCGGCCTCGACGACGTGTTCCGCCTCAAGGTCCACCTCGACGAGGACCGGGTCTATATGCTCTTCCCCGAGGCCGGGCTCGACGGCGAGCTGCACATGGCCGGCTGCGAGGAGGCCGTGGGCAGCATCCAGGTGCGCCTGCGCCACGCCCCGCCGCCCCCGCAGGGGAAGCGCATCCTCACCTCGGGCTGCGGCGGCGGCGTCACCTTCGACGACCTCTCGGGCGACCGACCGCCGCTCACGAGCGGGCTGCGGGTCACCCCCGCGCAGATCTCGGCGCTAATGCGCCAGCTGAACGAGGGCGCGGGCCTCTACCGGGCCAGCCGCGGCGTGCACACCTCGGCCCTGGCCGACGGCGAGACGCTGCTCGCCCTGGCGGAGGACGTAGGGCGCCACAACACCCTCGACAAGCTGCGCGGCGCCGCGCTCCTGGCCGGCGCGCCGACCCGCGACCGCATCCTGGTGAGCAGCGGCCGCATCTCCTCCGAGATGATCACCAAGGCGCGCAAGATGGAGGCGCCGGTCGTGATCTCGCGCACCTCGCCCACGGTGATGTCAATTCGCCTCGCCCGGGCCTGGAACATGACCATCGTGGGCTACGTGCGCGGCCGGCAGATGCGGGTCTACACGGGGGCGGAGCGGGTGGTGTTCCCCGAGGCCAGGGGCGCGCCCGGTGCCGGCCCGCCCGGCGAGCGCTAAGCGCGTCCGGGCCGCCGAGGCGACTGGGCGCGCCGACGGAGGACCTTCAGGCGGTTGCGTCGCCGACGGTGCGCTCGCGCAGCGGGGCGCGGGCCGGGCGCGGGTGGCCCTCGGGCGCGAACACAAGCCTGGCGGCCGGAGCGCCGGCGCGCTCGACGACCAGGGTCTCGCCCTCGCGGCTGAGCGCTATGGGGCCCTCGCCCTCCCAGAGTACCCGCCCGCCCCCGAGGACGAGCAGGCGGGCCTCGCCGGGCGCGCCCTCGATGCGCAGGCCGTCGAAGAGGGTGTGGGCGGCGATCAGCGCGTCGTCCCCGGAGGGGCGGACGGCCTCGAAGGTGGCGGTGCGGCCCTGGAGCGCGCCGCTCAGCACGGCGCACTGAAACGCGAGCTGCTCGGGGGGAGTCGGGTCCATAGGCTGGCTCCTTCGCTGGTACAGGACTATAGTACCGCTCCCCCGCTAGTACCGCAAGTGGCGCCGCGGCCTACTGACCGCCGAGGCGGGCCTCCAGCTCGCGCATCGCGGCGGTGAGCTGGTCCTGGCGCAGGGCGGCGGTCATATCGCCGCGGGTGCGCTCGAGCACGGCCCTGAGGGCGTCGGTGGTGCGCCGCAGGCCGCCGGTCACCGCGTCGGGGTAGTCCACCGTCACCAGGGCGCTGTAGACGTCGTCCATCACCTGGAGCAGGGCCTCGCCGCGGGCGACCTCGCCGCGGCGCAGGCCGTCGAGGATGGCGCGGCGCAGCTCGCTCGCGGCCTCGGCCAGCCCGTTGAGGTAGGCGGCGGCCTGGACGCCCAGCTCGGCGGCGGGCGGGGGCTCGCGCCCACCCAGGAAGGCCAGCACCAGATGGGCCTCGACGTACTCCTTGAGGGCGTCCTGCGTGTAGCCGGCGAAGCGAATATCCGGCCGCTCGGCCGTGGCGCCGTTCAGCTGGGCGACGGTCTGGCCGGCCTCGCCGAGCAGCCGCGCGGCCTCCGCGAACTCGGCCCGGTGCGCCGCTCTGATGCTGTTCGCGCACTGGCGGATCAGGGCCCGCGAGGCGACGATCGCCTGCTCGCGGGCCCCGTGGCTGGCCTCGATCTGCGCGACACAGGCGGCCACCAGGGAGTCGATCGTCATCGCTGCGCTCCTCTTCTCTGTTCCGGTACGCGCACTGTACCAGACTGGGGTCGCGGCGACAAGGCGCCCGACGGCGCGCCGGGCGAGCCCTCGGCCTCAGCCGGGCGGCGCGCCGCGCGCGAGCAGCTCGGCCACGGTGGCGAGCAGCTTGTAGAGGTTGAACGGCTTGCTGATATAGGCGTCGAAGCCGTCACGCGCCGGGTCCACATTGCCATGGCCCGCGCTCATCAGGATGATCGGGGTCGCCTGGTAGCGGGGGTTGGCGCGCAGGGCCTGGACGAGGGCGCGCCCGTCCATGCGGGGCATCATCACGTCGCTCAGGATCAGATCAACGTGCTGGGCCGCGAGCGTCTCGAGGGCGGCGCGCCCGTCGGCGCAGACCAGCACCGTGTACCCCTCCTCCGTGAGGGAGTCGCGCAGCAGCTCGGCGACGGCGTACTCGTCTTCGACAACCAGGATGGTGGTCATAAGTCGTGGCCGCGGCGCCGGCGAGAGCGCGCCGGCGAGGTACGTCCTGCCACAGGCTCGCCGCCGTGCTCGCCGCGCGCCGCGGCGCCGACGACCAGGCCCCGCGCGCCGATCGTCAGCTCGCGGGCCACGGGGTCGAACCCGCTGCGCCGGAGCTTGATCACCGTGATCTCACGGCGCAGCCGGGCCGCGTCCTCTGCGTAGCGCAGGAACAGAATATTGTCCACCAGGGCCGAGATGCCGAGGCGCGATGTGTCCTCGATAGGGTCGAGCACGCGTGGGGTCTCCATTGTGATCAGGGTCGTCACGTCGCGGGCGCGCAGCTCGTTGAGCAACGCCGCAAGGAACGTGCCGATACGCTCGGGGTAGATCGCGCCCGCGCTGAAGCCGCTCAGGGTGTCGATCACGAGCCTGCGGGCGCCGAGGCGGTCCAGACCACCGAGCAGCCGCTCCGCCAGCAGGGCGGGGTTGTGCTCGCCCGG
>DAOLDO010000859.1:0-1945 GCA_035327325.1 Chloroflexaceae bacterium
GGCCCTGCTGGCCCTGCTGGCCCTGCTGGCCCTGCTGGCCCTGCTGGCCCTGCTGACCGGCCTGGGCGATCTGCTCGCGGGCGCCCTGGACCTCGGAGAGGGACTGCTGGGTGCCCTGCTGGTTGGCCAGGCCGGCCTCGGACTGGCGCACGGCGTCTGCGGCCTGCTGGAGCTGCTCGGCGGCCGTCTGGGTGTCGCCCTGGCTGAGGGCGCTGGCGGCGTTCTGCAAACTCTGGGCGGTCTGGGGGTCGCTGGCGGCCATCTGGGCGGCCTGCTGGGCGAGCTGGTCGGCGAGCTGCTGGCGCTGCTCCTCGCTCAGCTGGTCGAGCTGGCTGGCGAGCTGGTCGAGCTGCTGGGCGGCCTGGTCGAGGCTGGGGCGCTGGCTGGGCTGGCGCCCGGAGAGGGCCTCGAGGTTGCGGGCCATCTGCTCCAGGGCGGCGCGGCGGGCGTCGCTGTCGGGGTCGAGGCGCTGCTGGAGGCGGGCCTCGGCGGCCGAGAGATCGGCAAGGGCCTCCTGGCGGTCGCCCTGGTTCTGGCGCAGCTGCTCCTGGAGGGCGCGCAGCTCGCGCAGCAGCTCCTCGCGGTCGGGCTCGTCGAGGGTGGCCTCGTCGGCGATCTGGCGCTCGAGCTCGGCCAGCTGGTCGGCGCTCTGCTCCAGGGCCGCCTGCACGGCCTGGCGCTCGGCGAGCACCTGGTCCTGGGGGTTGGGCAGCACGAAGAGCAGCAGGGCGGCCAGGGCCAGGGGCGGGACGGACCAGAACAGGGGCCGGCGGGCCACGCGCAGGGGCAGCTGGCCGGCCTTGAGCGAGCGGGCGATCTCGCCCGCGTCCTCCTGCTGGCGCTCGCTGACGCTGTCGTGGGCCTCGCGGTCGTGCAGCTCGAGGGCGGTGGCGAGGCGCTCGCGCAGGCCGAGGATCAGGTCAACGCGCTGAGCGACCCGGCGGGGCGGCAGGGGGCGGAACAGGGCGTAGCCGACCACGGCGAGGGCCCAGAGGGCCAGGGGCAGGGCGGCCCAGAGCCGCAGGTTGGGGATGGGCAGCAGGCGCCCGAGCACGGCCACCAGGGCCGCCCCGGCGGCGCCGACCCAGAAGCTTCTGCTGGCGAAGAGGAGCGTATCGCTCAGGCGCAGTCGCAGGCCGAGGGGGCGCAGCTGCCGCCGCACGAGGTCGTAGGAGTGTAAGGGCTGGGCCATGGTGTCCCTTCGCTGGACGTGGGGTGCGGGGCGCCGGGCGCCCCGCGCAACATCAACGTGTCAGGGAGACGCCCGGCGCCCGCGATAGGTTCCCCGGGGCGTTAGCCCTCCTTCTTCCAGACGTGCTTCTCGACGATCTGGCGGGTGAGGCTGCCGTGGTCCCAGATCTCGACCACGCGCTGGCTCACGATGGTGACCACATTCGCGACGGGGTCGGCCGCCTGGGGGGCGGGCTCGGCGGCGGGGCGCACGGCGAGGGCCGTGGTCGGCACGCCGACGCGCTCGGCCCGGCGCTTGAGCCAGGCGACGCCGGCCTCGGCGGCGACGGCGGCCAGGCCCACGGCCACGGCCCGGCCGACCTGCCTGACCTGGGCGAGGGGGATGCTCTGGCCGGCGATGACCAGGGCGTCGTCGCGGCGGGTGGCCAGGGCGTTATGCTCAAGGGAGGCGCCGCAGGCCCCGCAGTAGCGGTTCTCCATGGGGTTGCCGTGCTGGCAGGCAGGGCAGATGCGCTCGACCATCGGCTGGCTCCTTGAACGGGCGGGGAGGCTTCGGGCGGGCCATACGGCAGTATAGCACCGCGCCGGTGCGCGGCGCAAATGGAAGGGCGCCCCAGCGCGGGCGCCGCCGTTGGGTGATCCGTGCCTGCGCGCGGCGGGCGTATGGGCGCCCCAGCGAGGGCGCCCACGTTGGGTGATCCGTACCTGCGCGCGGCGGGCGTATGGGCGCCCGTACCTGCGCGCGGCGGGCGTA
>DAOLDO010000859.1:2045-3163 GCA_035327325.1 Chloroflexaceae bacterium
CGCGCGGCGGGCGTATGGGCGCCCGTACCTGCGCGCGGCGGGCGTATGGGCGCCCCGGCGTGGGTCCTAAGCGCGCTTGGGCACGAAGCGGGCCAGGATCACCCCGAGCTCGTAGAGCATATACATGGGGATGGCGAGCAGCGCCAGGTTGAGCGGGTCGCCCGTGGGCGTGATCAGGGCCGCGATGATCACGACCGCCACCAGGGCGAAGCGGCGGTACTGGGCCAGCTGCTTGGATGTCACCACGCCAAGGAAGGCCAGGACGTAGATGATCACCGGCAGCTCGAACACGATGCCGTTCACCAGCAGCAGGGTCGTGACGGTGCTGAGGAAGTCGGAGAGGGTGGGCTGGGCCTGGATCAGCTCGGAGCCCGAGAAGCCGATCAGGAAGCGGATCGCCGTCGGCACGGTGATGAACCAGCCGAACACCAGCCCGGCGAGGAAGAAGAAGGTCACGAAGGGCAGCGAGGCGTAGAGCACGCGCCGCTCTTTGTCGGTGAGGCCGGGCACGATGAAGGCCAGGAGCTGGTAGACGATCACCGGCATGGCGAAGACCACCCCGAGCATCAGGGCGACCATCATGTACTGGCTGAACTGCTCGGCGACGTTGACCGTCTGCAGCGGCGCGTAGCTCTGGTTGATCGGGGCGAAGGTCCTGATCAGGATGTCGATCAGCTGGACCGGGCCGTTGGGGATCACCAGCACCACGCCGACGACCATGCCGAGGATCACGCCGATGCCGGCGCGGACGAGGCGGGTGCGCAGCTCGACCAGATGCTCGATCAGCGTCATGGCGCGCTCGTCCTCGGACGGCGGCGTCTCGGTGGTTGAGGGGCGAGTGTCCTGGGTGATCACCGCGAGAGGCTCTCCTGCTCAGTGAGGGCGGCGTCGGGCGCCCAGTCGGCCCCGATCACGCCCTGGGCCTGCAGGCCGCTGATCAGGGCGTGCAGGTCGGCGCCGAGGGTCTCGAGGCGGAGCATGAGCAACCTGAGCTCCTCGGTCGAGATCGGGGGCGCGGCGGGGGCGGGCGGCGCCTGGCCGTTGGTCGCGAGGGGCGCGGGCAGGTCATCATAGGCGGCCTGGCCGTTGGTCGCGGCGGGCGCGTCGCCGGGCGCCGC
>DAOLDO010000860.1:0-3152 GCA_035327325.1 Chloroflexaceae bacterium
CCCCCCGCACGCGGATCATGCCACGCTTGCGTTTCCCGCGCCCCGTGCACCGCCTCTAAGGAGAAGCCCATGTCGCAAGCGGCATTGCCGCTCAAGCAGCGCGGTTGGGGCCAGACGATGCGCCGCGACGCCTGGTGGGTGCAGCCGCTGGCAGTGTTCCTGGGGCTGGGCGCGTTCCTGGTCTACGCGAACTTCCGCGTCTTCGAGGGCGCGCATTACTACAGCGGCCACAGCGAGCGGAACGCGACGACGAACTACCTCACGCCGTTCTACTCGCCGCTGCTGTTCGATGTGCCAGGCGCCAGGCCGAGCGGGCACGCCTGGTGGAGCGAGCGGCCGGCGCTGCTGGCGTGGTTGCCAAGCTGGGTGTCGCCGGCGGCGCTGATCCTGATCTTTCCGGCGGGTTTCCGCCTCACGTGCTACTACTACCGCGGGGCGTACTACAAGGCGTTCTGGGCCGATCCGCCGAGCTGCGCCGTGGGCGAGCCGCGCAAGGGCTACCGGGGCGAGAACTCGCTGCCGCTGATCCTGCAAAACGTGCATCGCTACTTCCTGCTGTTCGCGGTGATCTTCCTGTTCATCCTGTCGTACGACGTCTGGCACGGGCTGTGGTTCAGGGACGGCCAGGGCGGTTACCGCTTCGGCCTGGGGCTGGGCACGCTGATCCTGGCGACGAACGTCGTGCTGCTCACCGGCTACACCTTCGGCTGCCACTCGATGCGGCACCTGATGGGCGGCGGGCGCGACTGCGTGACGAACGCGCCACTGGGGCCGAAGTTCTACGACTGCGTGAGCTGCCTGAACCGCCGGCACATGCTCTGGGCGTGGCTGAGCCTGTGCTCGGTGGCGTTCAGCGACGTGTACGTGCGCATGCTGGCGGCGGGTGTGTGGGTGGACTGGAGTATCTTCTAGGAACCACGCGAGCCGCGGGCCTCAGCCCGTGGGCGCCACGTACCGAGGTTTGAGGCGACGAATGCCCGACTACCAGACGTTTGAATGCGACGTCCTCATCGTCGGCGCCGGCGGAGCCGGTCTGCGCGCCGCCATCGAGGCCTCCGCCGCGGGAACGCGCGTCATCTGCCTTTCCAAGTCCCTGCTCGGCAAGGCCCACACCGTCATGGCCGAGGGCGGCGTCGCCGCCGCCATGGCCAACGTCGACGAGCGCGACAGTTGGAAGGTGCACTTCGCCGACACGATGCGCGGCGGGCAGTACGTGAACAATCCGCGCATGGCCGAGCTGCATGCCAGGGAGTCGCCGGCGCGCGTGCTGGAGCTCGAAAAGTGGGGCGCGCTCTTCGATCGGACCAAGGATGGTCGCATCCTCCAGCGCAACTTCGGCGGACACGCCTATCCGCGCCTGGCGCACGTCGGCGACCGCACCGGGCTGGAGATGATCCGCACGCTCCAGGACCACGGCATCCACCAGGGCATCGACTTCCACATGGAGACCACGGTCGTCACGCTGCTGAAGGACGGCGAGCGCGTCGTCGGGGCCCTCGCGTACGATCGCGACCGCGGCTATTTCAAGCTCTACCGGGCCAAGGCCGTCGTGCTGGCCACCGGCGGCATCGGCCGCAGCTTCCAGGTCACCAGCAACAGTTGGGAAGGCACCGGCGACGGCCACTCTCTCGCCTATCACGCCGGGGCCGAGCTGCTCGACATGGAATTCGTGCAGTTCCACCCGACGGGCATGGTCTGGCCGCCGAGCGTGCGCGGCATCCTCGTCACCGAGGGCGTGCGCGGCGAGGGCGGCGTGCTGCGCAACAACAAGGGCCGGCGTTTCATGTTCGACGACATTCCGGAGCTCTATCGCAACCAGACGGCGGACAACGAGGAGGAGGGCTGGCGTTATACGCAGGGCGACAAGAGCGCCCGCCGCCCGCCGGAGCTGCTGACGCGCGACCACGTCGCCCGCTGCATCAACCGCGAGGTGAAGGCCGGCCGTGGCAGCCCGCACGGCGGCGTGTACCTGGACATCGCCTGGATCAAGGCGAAGCTGCCCAACGCCGCCGAGCACATCCGTAAGAAGCTGCCGAGCATGTACCACCAGTTCAAGCACCTGGCGGACCTGGACATCACGAAGGAGCCGATGGAGGTCGGGCCGACGACGCACTACATGATGGGCGGCGTGCGGGTCGATGCGGACACGCAGATGTCGAGCGTGCCGGGGCTGTTCGCCGCGGGTGAGGTGGCGGCCGGTCTGCACGGGGCCAACCGGCTGGGGGGCAACTCGCTGAGCGACCTGATCGTCTTCGGCAAGCGCGCCGGCGAATACGCGGCGAAGTTTGCCCGGGAGCAGGGGGGAGCGAAGCTGGAGGCGGCGAAGGTTGACGCGGCGGCGAAGGCGGCGCTGGCGCCGTTCGAGCGCGGCCCGGCGCACAACCCCTTCGCGCTCCAGCACGAGTTGCAGGAGATGATGCAGCGGCTGGTGGGCATCGTGCGCCAGCAGGAGGAGATGGAGCAGGCGATCGAGGAGTTGCAGCATCTCAAGCGCCGGGCGCAGCAGGTCGGCTGCGCGGGCCATCGGCAGTACAACCCGGCGTGGCACACGTGCCTGGACCTGGAGCACATGCTGACGGTCTCGGAGGCGATCGCGCGGGCGGCGGCTGAGCGCAAGGAGAGCCGCGGGGCGCACTTCCGCGAGGATTATCCGGAGAAGAGCAAGGAATGGGGCCGGTATAACCTGACTATCCGGAAGGGCGCGGACGGGTCGATGGCGGTGGAGCGCGTGCCGGTGATCGAGCCGAGCGCGGAGCTGAGGCAGGTGATCGAAGAGCACAAGTGAGGCGCGAAACAAAGACGGAGCGTGCCGGGTGGCCACAGCGACATTCCAGGTCTGGCGCGGCGACGAGGCCGGCGGCAGCCTGCGCGAGTACAAGGCCGACGTCGGCGAGGGCATGGTCGTCCTCGACGTCATCCATCAGATCCAGGCCACGCAGGCCCCGGACATGGCCGTCCGCTGGAACTGCAAGGCGGGCAAGTGCGGCTCGTGCTCGGCGGAGATCAACGGCAAGCCGCGGCTGATGTGCATGACCCGGCTCAGCACGCTGGACCTGGCGCAGCCCGTGACCGTCGAGCCGATGCAGGCCTTCCCGAAGGTCAAGGACCTGGTCACCGACGTCTCCTGGAACTACCGCGTCAAGAAGCAGATC
>DAOLDO010000861.1:0-3148 GCA_035327325.1 Chloroflexaceae bacterium
CACTGGCGCACCAGCTCCTGCATGAAGCCCTGCGGGCTTCCCCAGAAGATGCTGATGTCGGCGTCGCCGAAGTAGCCCTCAAGGTAGCGGCGGGCCCGCTCGGGGTCGAGGAAGGCCCCCTCCTCGGGCATCACCTGGCCCGCGATGTTGGCGTAGCGGCGGCGCCGGCGGCCGCCCTCCTGGCTCATGATGCTCCGGAACAGCACGCGGAAGTTCCAGTCCTCGAGTCGGAAGCCGAGGAAGAGCAGGGCGGTGTCGGCCAGGGCCTCGCGCACCGGGACGGGGATCAGCTCTTTGTTCAGCGACACGCCGATCAGGTAGTCGAAGTAGTCGTCCTCGGTGAGCACCACCGAGTCGGGCTCGACGTTGAGGCCGAACAGGTGGAAGACGAACGGGTGCTGCACGTCGGGCACGTAGTCAGGCTCGTCGTCGAAGACCGAGGGGAAGCGCTCGAGCTCCCGGTTCCAGCGACAGATGTCCACCCGCGGGTCCTTGCCGGCGGCGCGCAGGGCCGCCTCCAGCAGATTGTCGGTGCTGGCCGTGATATAGATCGGGAAGGGCAGCTCGGCGAGCACCCTGTAGGGCTCGGCCGGGTCGGCCTCGCGGCGCAAGGCCCCGACCGCGGCGAACAGCTCGTCGAGCGGCGCGTCGTCCGGCAGCGCCGGCAGCTGATGCGCCCAGCGCCGCAGCAGCTCGAGACGCATGTAGTCGCCCAGCTCCTCGCGGGGGAACTGGTGGTCCTGGTGCACCGTGAGGTACTGGGCCACCTGGGGCAGGTCCTCGCGCTGGTGGGGGGCCATGGGGAAGCGGTACTGCTCGGCCCAGCTCTGGGCCAGGTCGCGCGATGAGCCGAGCAGGGGCTCGCTGAGGTGGCCGCCGATCACCGGCGTGCTCTGGCCGCGCCGCACGTTGCGCACCAGGGCGGGCCACTTCTCGAAGGCGGCCCCGTCGTCGCCGAAGCCGGGGACGTACCAGAGTTGGCCGCCGCGCAGCCGCATGAAGAGCGTCGGCATCCAGAAGTCGTCCCGGGCGCGCACCGCGCCGCGCGCCACAGCGGCCGCCCGGTCAATCAGGCCGTCGCGCTGAAGCTCCGCGAAGAAGACCCCCATGAAGGCCGCCACCGTCTCCAGCGAGACCTGGCCCTGCATCGCCAACACCGCCGGGACCCCCGCCTCGGCCAGCCGCGGCCCGAGCCCGGCCAGGGCGTCGCCGTCGCTCAGGGTGCGGCCACCCCCGGCGCTCTGGCACGAGGCCAGCACCACCAGCCGCGGGCGCTCGCCGAGGTCCCTGATGCTGGCCACCAGTTCGTTCCCCGAGACCCGCGCCAGCTCGCCGTCCTCGCCCTCCAGCCAGAGCCAGGGCTCGCCCTCGGCCAGGGTGCCGTGGCAGACCAGGTAGAAGATGTCGTAGCCCTCGCGCAGCCGGGCGCCGATCCGGGCGAGGCTGGCCCGCTCGCCCTCGGACGGCGTGGTGACGCTGATCTGGTCGGCCGCGACGCGCTGCGTCGCCCGTTCCCCCGGCTGCGCGGCGGGGTCAGGGCCGAGCTGCTCGCGCACGCGCGCCAGCTCGCCGGCCACATCAACGGGCGCCATGCCGTAAGCCGCGAGGCCGGCGGGGTTGGCGGCGACGGCGAGGGCCCGCAGCGCGCCGCGGGGGCGCAGCTGCACCGGCCGCCAGTCGCCGCTGCTCAGGTAGCGCGAGAAGAGCAGCCCCTCGCCCGTGAGCATGGGGCTGCCGTCCTCAGGGTCGCACAGCGTCTCCCAGCGCAGGGCGTGCAGCTCGGCGGCGCTCGGCCCCACGAACAGCCGCAGGCGGAGCGGCGCGTCGGCGGCCGCCGCTCCGGCCCGCGCCCGCGCGAAGGCCTGGCGCAGCTCCGGCGAGGCGAAGAGGGCCCGGCTCAGAGCCAGGCCGTAGGCGCGCGGGTCGTACTCCAGCGCGCTGAGCGCCACCAGGTCGAAGCTGGCCGCCGGCGTGGTGAGGCCGGACAGCCGTATGTCCGCGTCGCTGTCAGGCTGCGTGAAGCGCAGCTCCACCGCGTAGCTGCCGACCGTCCGCCGGTGCAGGCCGAGCTCCAGATCCGCGTAGACTATGGGATGATCCTGCGGGTCAGGACGCCGGGCAGATCAAGCCCAGGCGGCGCCGGCCGCGTCGTGGCGGCGGCACAGCTACGCCGAGGCGGCCGGGCGCCCGGGAACCACGCTCTGCGCTACAGGTACTACTTCGGGTAAGGCTGTGGAGCGTATAGTAGCACCGATGCCCCGGCCCCGCAATCAGGAATCTTACGGGGGGCCGGGCCCCCGCCCCACCTGTGGCGGCGAGGCCCGGGCGGCAGCATTCCCCTGGCAGCAAGCGTCCCGAGCAAGTATACTAATGGCGCGCTCCGCGCCGCTCTCGTCCCCCTTCGCCCCACCCGCCCCCCGGAGCAACGTGTCCGCGGAGCCGGAGGAGACCCGGCCCACCGGGGCAGCTGAGCCTATGGGCAACCTCGTCCTGGTCGCCGCCGTGACGGCCCTCATGATCGGCCTGAACGCGCTCTACGTGGCGGCCGAGTTCGCCACGGTGAGCGCCCGCCGCGTCCGGCTGCGCCAGGCGGCCGCGGAGGGCGACCGCCTCGCCCGCCTGCTCGTGCCGATCGTTGATGACCCCCACCGCCTCGACACCTACGTCGCCACCTGCCAGCTCGGCATCACCGCATCCAGCCTCGTGCTCGGCTACTACGGCCAGGCCGCCATCGCCCGCGCCATCGCCCCGCTGCTGGTCGGCTTCGGCGGTGAGCTTGCGGCCCAGTCCATCAGCACCGTGCTGGTGCTCGTGCTGCTGACCACCGTCCAGGTCGTGCTCGGCGAGCTCGTCCCCAAGTCCGTGGCCCTGCGCTACCCCGAGCGCCTGGCCCTGCTCACCGTCCTGCCCCTGCGCTGGTCCATGGCCCTGTTCCGCCCCTTCATCGCCCTGTTCAACGGGACGGGCACGCTCATCCTGCGCGCCCTGGGCGTGCCGCCCGCCGGCGGGCACGCCCACGTGCACTCGCCCGAGGAGCTGGAGCTCCTGGTCCAGGAGAGCGCCCGCGGCGGGCTGCTCGAGTCGGACGAGCGCGAGCTCCTGGCCAACGCCTTCCACATCAGCGATCAGACCGCGGGCGACATCATGG
>DAOLDO010000862.1:0-3146 GCA_035327325.1 Chloroflexaceae bacterium
GGCACCGCGGGCCGGCCTGTTGGGGGGGTGGCGCTCCTTCCAAAGTATGAGACGCAGATGAGAGCGGGGGGTTGCTCGGTCTAAAGGCTGAGGCGGGGGGCATCCTCAGGCAGCTCTCAGCCGCCGGGTGTACAATAGGGCCGTGGCCCGGGGCGACACAGGCGGGGCGACCATGGCGACGATCCTGGTGGTGGACGACGACCGCAAGCTGGTTGACATGCTGCGGCTGACCCTCAGCTACGAGGGCTACCAGGTGCTGACGGCGGGCGACGGGCACGAGGCCCTGGCGGCGGCCCGCGAGCGCCGGCCCGACCTGGTCGTGCTCGACTGGATGCTGCCCGGCCTCGACGGCGTCGGCGTGCTCAGGGCCCTGCGCAGCGACGACGGCACGCCGGTGCTGATGCTCACCGCCCGCGACACCGTGGCCGACCGCGTGGTCGGCCTGGACGCGGGCGCCGACGACTACCTGGTCAAGCCCTTCGCGCCCGTCGAGCTGCTGGCCAGGGTGCGGGCCCTGCTGCGCCGCGGCCCCTCGGCGCCCGCGGGACTGCAGCCCCTGCGCTACGGCGACCTGGTGATTGACCAGGGCGCCCACGAGGTCTGGCGCGGCGCCCGGCGCATCGCCCTGAGCCCCAAGGAGTACGACCTGCTGGCCCTGTTCCTGCGCCACCCGCGCCAGGTGCTCAGGCGCGAGCAGATCCTCGAGCAGGTCTGGGGCTACGACTTCGGCGGCAACGGCAATGTGCTCGAGGTCTATGTAGGCTACCTGCGCGCCAAGACCGAGGCGGGCGGCGAGCCGCGGCTCATCCAGACGGTGCGCGGCGTCGGCTACGTGCTGCGCGAGGACGTGGAGGCGTGACCGTGTCGCTGCGCCTGCGCCTCACCATGCTTTCCACGGCCATCCTGGCCCTGCTGCTGCTGCTGGGCACCGCGGCCCTCTACCTGGCCGTCTCGCGCACCACCTTCACGGTGATCGAGGAGGCCCTCGAGGCCGACGCCCGCGCCGTCGTGGCCCTGCCCTGGTTCCGCCTCGACGACGTGGACGGCTCGGAGGCCGACGGCCGCGGGCGCGGCTACGGCGGCCGCTCGCCCTACGGCAAGACCGGCGTCTCGACCTCGCTGTTCCAGACCCGCGACCTCGACGGCGCGGTGCTCGACCGCAGCCCCGCCCTCGGCGAGGTCGAGCTGCCCCTCAGCCCCGCCGGCCTCGCCGCCGTCCAGGCGCGCCAGCCCTGGACAGAGACGGCCAGCCTGGGCGATGGGCGGCTGCTCGTGCATAGCCGCGTCCTCTACCAGCGCGGCGAGGTGGCCGGGATCATCCAGGCCGCCCGTCCCCTCGACGAGTACGACCGCACCGTCGCCGCCCTGATGACGGCCCTGGCCGCCGGCGCCGCCCTCGGCACCCTGCTCGCCTTCGGCTCGTCCTGGCTGCTGGTGGGGGCCGCCCTGCGCCCGATCGACCGCATCACCCAGGAGGCCGCGGCGATCGGCGCCGAGCGCGACCTGGCCCGCAGGGTCAGCTACGCCGGCCCCAGCGACGAGGTCGGTCGCCTGGCCGCCACGCTCAACCAGATGCTCGCCGAGCTGCACGTCGGCTACAGGCAGGTGGCCCAGGCCCTCCAGACCCAGCGCCGCTTCGTCGCCGACGCCTCCCACGAGCTGCGCACGCCCCTCACAACGGTGCGCGGCAACCTCGACCTGCTCGGCCGCGAGCCGCCGATCGCCCCGGACGACCGGCGGGCCGTGCTGCGCGACACGGTGGACGAGGCCGAGCGCATGATGCGCCTGGTCAACGACCTGCTGGCCCTGGCCCGCGCCGACGCCGGCTGGCGCCCGGCCCTGGCCGCCCTGCCCCTCGCCCCACTGGCCGAGGAGGTGCGCCGCCAGGGGCTGCTGCTCGACCACGGGCGGCCCGTCGCCGTCGCGATCGAGCCCGGGCTCGCCGCCGTCGGCCACCGCGACCTGCTCAAGCAGGTGCTGCTGATCCTGGTGGACAACGCCCTCAAGCACACCCCGCCCGGCACCCCGGTGAGCGTGACCGCCCGCCGCGAGGGCGACGAGGCGGCGATCGTGGTGCGCGACGAGGGGCCGGGGATTGACCCCGCCCTGCTGCCCCACATCTTCGAGCGCTTCTTCCGCGCCGACGCCGCCCGCAGCGAGGGCGGGGCCGGCCTCGGCCTCTCGATCGCCCGCGCCCTGCTCGAGGCCCAGGGCGGCACCATCGTCGCCGAGAGCCGCCCCGGCCAGGGCAGCAGCTTCACCGTGCGCCTGCCCGCGGCGCAGGCGCCCTCCGTCGAGCCCCAGGCGCCCACGCCGGCCGGGGCCGCGGCCCACTCTTAAGGGACCCTCAGCCGCCTCTTCGGCTCCTCTCAGCTTCGCGTCGTACCATCAGGGTGCGTCAGCGTCTCGGCGGGACACTCCCACCGACGTAGCACAGAGGAGACGACGATGTACGGGAAACTCTTCGCGGGCCTCCTGGCTCTGGCCCTGGCAATCTTCGTGGGCGCCGGGACGGCGGCGGCGGCCCCAGCCGCGCGCGGGGGCTTTGGCGGCGGCCGGGGCGTCGGGGGTCACGGGCTGGCGCAGGCCACGGCCACCGTCACCGGGCTGACCCTCGACCAGGTGCGGGCCGAGCTCCAGGCCGGCAAGTCCCTGGCCGAGGTGGCTCAGGACAACGGCCACACCGCCGACGAGGTGGTCGCCGGCGCCCGGGCCGCCTACCAGGCCAGGCTCGACCAGGCCGTGGCCGCCGGGCGCCTCACCCGGGCCCAGGCCGACGCCGCCCTGCAGCGCTTCGACGCCGACGCGCCCGCCATGATGACCACCGCCGGCGGGGCGCGCGGCGCCTGCGACCCGGCCGGCGGCGGGCAGGGCGCGGGGCGCGGCGGGCGGGGGGCGGGGGGGCGACCGTAGCCTCGCCGCCGCCCTCGCGGCCGGCGCCCGAGCGCGTTCGCTCGGGCGCCCACCTCGCTCCGAACCTGGCGCTCCCGGCGCCCCCACCTCACCGCGGGGCGGAGCGCTCCCGGCGCCCCCACCTCACCGCGGGGCGGAGCGCTCCCCGCGCCCCCACCTCCCTTCCGAGCCTGGCGCTCCCGGCGCCCCCACCTCACCGCGGGGCGGAGCGCTCCCCGCGCCCCCGCCTCACC
>DAOLDO010000863.1:0-3141 GCA_035327325.1 Chloroflexaceae bacterium
TTTTTCCAGCCCGGGGGGGGGGCGCGGGGCGGCACCGGGGGGGGGTCCCCCGCCGTTGTTATCAGGGTGATCTCCGGGCGCCGCGCCCGCGCCGCGCCCTGGCTATAGATGGAGAAAGGACCGCGCGATGAACACTCCCGCCTCAGGCGTGGTGATCCTCCTTGCCCTGGCCGCGCTCGCCGTCGGCGTGGCCGCCCTGGCCCTGGCCAGGCCCGCGGGCGGGCGCCGCGAGGGGCTTGGCCTGCTCGCGGTCGGCTCGCTCGTCGCCGGCGCCATGGCAACGACGCTGCTCGGCCACGAGCTGCCCGCGGCGGACCTGGCCGTCTCCCTGCCTGTGGGCGTCGGCCTGCTGACGGCCCTGGCCTCGCGCAGCCTGGGCTACGGGCTGCTGTCCGGCCTGGTGGTCGCGGCGGCGATGCTGTAGGCGCCTGGGCAGACACGGAGCTACGCTATTTACCACGAAGCGCACGAAGGCCACGAAGGAGCCGAGCCCGGCCGTAGCGCCTCAGCTCGGCCGAGCCGCTCGAGGGGCTCGGATGCCGACGAAGCGGCACAGGGTTCTCTCGTGCCCTCGCTCCCTTCGTGGTCTTCGTGGTCAAACCGGGCGACCCGGCGTGGGCACCCACCTTGGGGCGCCCCTTCAGCCGGGGCCGCCGGGCAGGCTCACGGCGACGCGGGCGAGCTCCTCGATGGGCAGGCGCCCGCCGACGAGCCAGCAGCTGTCGGGGCCGGCGCGAGTGATGACGAGGGGCAGGCGCTCGGCCGAGACGGCGCTCCACGAGGCGCTGACGGCCACGGCCTCGCGGCCCATGAAGCGGAAGCCCTGCATGGCAGGCGCCGGACCCTCGGCGAGGTTCCACGGCAAGCTGAGGGTAGCGCCGGGCGGCAGGTGCAGCTCGATCCAGGTCACCTGGAACGCGCCGGCCTGGTCAACGGCACAGTAGGCCTCGCCGAGACGGCGGGGCCGCAGGCCGGCCGGCAGGTGCGCGGGCAGCGGGTGTGGCCGGTCGTCCTCGAGGGGCGCTTGGGCCGGCATCGCCTCGGGGTCGTACAGGGCCTCCTGCTGGCTGATCGCCACGAGGGCCACGCGCAGGCCCGGCACCTGGACGGCGCCCAGGGCGCGCTCTTCGGGGTAATCCACAGGGCCTCCTGCCTATCTACGTGCAACCAAGCTGACCCTGCGTCAGCGTCCCTCGCCCCACCTCGCTCTGCTCGACTCCCCTCGCGCGCACGCGGGAGCCGGGAAGGGGCGGGCTGCGACGGCTCAGTCTCCCGGCCTCCGGGACGCCCCCGCCCCCGGCCTCTACCCGGGGACCTCGTGCTCGCCGAGGCGGCGGGTGGCGTAGGTGAGCTCGCGGGCCCCGGCGCCGGTGTCGCGGCCCGTGGCGGCGAGGGCGGCGGCCTCGCGCATGGCGGCCTCGACCAGTCCTGGCTCGCCGAGGTCGCGCAGGCGCTCCGCGGCGGCCCGCAGAAGGGCGGCCGCGCTCTGGGCGTCGCCGCGTGCGGCGGCCTCGGCGGCGCGGCGCTGGAGGCGGGCGGTGCTGGCGCGGGCGGCGGCGGCCAGGGTGGCCGGCGACGGCGGGCCCGCCAGCGGGGTGTAGTGGGCCACTATGTCGGCCACGGCCCTGGCCTTGCCGCTGGTGGCGGTGAGGGCGGCGAGGCGCACCCGGGGGCCGCCGGGCGCGGGCCGGGGCGGCAGCGGGGGCGCCAGGATCTCCAGCAAGAGGCGAGCCGGGGCGCCCCGCTCGAGGTCGCCGAGGCGCAGGGTGAGGCGGCGCCCCCCGGGGCCGCCCGGCTCCCACTCCAGAGGGGCCAGGGTGGGGCTGATGCGGGTGGCGTAGCGCAGAGCCGCGCCGCGGGGCAGGGCCAGCTCGAGCGTGAGGGCGCGGGCAGCGACGCCGCGGGCCGCGTCGAGCTCGGCGGCGACGGCGGCGGGGATCTGCTCGGCGCGGCGCAGGTAGGCGGCCCGCCCGCCGCTGAGGTCGGCCATGCGCGTGAGCAGGTCGTCCTGGAACTCGCCCCCCAGGCCGAGGGTGCTGACGCTGACGCCTTGGGCGGCGGCCTCGCGGGCCAGGGCGAGGCAGTCCTCGGGGTCGCGGGTGAAGCCGTCGGTGAGCAGGACCAGCCGGCGGACGCCCTCGCCGCCGCGGCGCAGCTCGGCCAGGGCCACGCGCATGCCGGCGGCCAGGTCGGTCTCCTCGCCGAGGCGCAGGCTCCTCAGGCGGGCGACGCCGGCCACCAGCTCGGCGCGGCGCTCGCCGCCGGCGGCCACCAGCAGCAGGGCCTGCTCGGCGCAGGCCACCAGGCACAGCCGGTCGGCCCGGTCGAGGCGCTCGACGATGCTGTGCAGGGCGCGGGCGGTGTGGTCGAGGGCGCTCGGCGCGACGGCCCGCACCTCCTCGGGGACGGGGCCGGTCAGCTGCCAGACGGGCACGCCGTCCACCAGCACCTCCTGGGCGCCGCCGGAGCGCACCAGCTCGCGGAACTGCTCCTCGCTGACGATCGGGATGCGCATCGAGCGGCTGGCATCGGCCACCACGGCCCAGCTGACGGGCGTGGCGCCCCCGCCCGCGTCGGCCGCGACCGTCACCAGGGCGTAGCAGAGCTGCGGCTCGGCGCGCGGCGCGAGGGCCAGCTCCGCCGGGTGGAGGGTGAGCAGGAGGGACATGCCCACATTATACAGGGGCGGCGGCCCCCTGCGCGCCCGCCTTTGCAGGGAGGGCCGCCGCCCCGTCTGCGCAGGGAGGGCCCTGCACCCCGTCTGCGCAGGGAGGGCCGCCGCCGGCCCTCCCTGCACCCGCCCGCGCCGGGGCTCCGCCCCTGGACCCCTTCAAGCGCCTGGCCCTGCCGGCTCCACGGCCTGTGTGTCATGCCACGTGGGCGCTGCCGTTCAGGTTCCGCCGGCACGCCAGGGCGCCCCGGCCGGCCCCACCGTCCCGGCCGACAGCTCGCCCGCGCAGCGCCAAATTGCCCGCCCGCGCTCGGGTCCGGCAAACGGACCGAAGGCGCCGGCAGACGTACCGATCCTGAAGGACTGAGGCATGACAACGGGCTAAGCGGGGTGGCAGCGCTCGCAACTTGGGGGTCGAGGGGGCAGCGCCCCCCGCGCGGGGAGTGTGAGGGGCCGGCGGCGGCCCCTCA
>DAOLDO010000864.1:0-3139 GCA_035327325.1 Chloroflexaceae bacterium
CGTGCTGGTTCTGGGGGTTGAGCTTGAGCACGGCGTCGAGGCAGAAAGCCTGCTGCTGGGGGTCGTCGAGCACGCCGCTGAGCCAGAGCCAGGCCATCTCGGCGCGCGGGTCGAGGCGCACCGAGCGGGTGAGCAGGCCGGCGGCGACGCGGCGCTGTCCGGCGCGGGCGGCGGCCACGCCCCGCTGGTAGAGGCGCCGGGCCTCGCTCTCGTTCGCCTTGACGGCCGGCTCTGACAGGGTTGCCATCGCTTCCATTCTACGCCGCGGCGGGGCGCCGTGGGGCTAGTGGTCGGGGATGAGGGGGTTGAGGGCCCGCTGGACGAGGGTCGGGTCCTCGACCATATTGCTGCGGATCGTCTCCCAGTACTCGGGCTTCTCGTAGCCGAGCTGCCAGATCGCGATGCCCGCGAGGTCCAGTTCTTGCACAGTGGCGATCTTCGAGGCCAGGCCCTGCCTGGTCATCAGCCAGACCTGGCGGGTGCCCTGGGGCGAGCGGTAGGTGAAGTAGCTTTCCTCGACGGGGCCGGAGCTGTTGCGCTCCATGAAGTTCACGGTGGCGCCCTGCTGGTTGATGATGTCCTCGATCACGCTCCAGGGGCGGGGGGTGGCGTTGCCGCCTGGGGGCCAGTCGTAGCCGTAGAAGTGGACGCCGATAAAGACCTTGCTGGGGTCCACGACGCTGCGGGCGTACTCGGCGACGGCGTTGATCCAGTAGGCGGGTGCGACGGGCCCGGGGCCGCTGCCGCGCCAGTGGTAGTCGTAGGTCATGATGCGCAGCTGGTCTACGTGGGGGGCGATGGCGGGCCAGTCCTGGAAGCCGCCGAGGCCGCCGTAGTCGCTGTCTTTGGCGTGGACGGCCACGGTGAGCAGCTTGTCGTGCTGGCGCAGGGCGGCGCTCAGCTCGCTGATGAAGGCGGTATAGGGCTCGCGCAGCGAGGGGTCGAGGCTCTCGTAGTCAATATCTATGCCGTCGTAGCCGCGGGCCAGCACCTCGTCAACGATGTTCTGGACGTGGCGGGCCCTGACGGCGGGGTTGCGCAGGACGCCGACCACCACGCCGGGGCTGCTGGTGACGTTGTGGATCGAGGGGATGATGCGGACATTGTGCTCGTGGGCGATGCGCACCAGCTCGTCGTCGCGGTTGCCGTAGAGCCGGCCGGCGGCGTCGGTCGAGTACCAGAAGGGGCTGATGTCGTCGATCAGGTCGGCGTTGGCGAAGAACGACTCGCGGGCGCCGCCGGCGAAGACGGGCGGGAGCCAGACGACGATGTAGCGCCCGCTCTTGGGGTGATAGCTGACGGGCGCGGCCTCGGGGTCGGCGGCGGTGGGCACGGGCGTGGGGGGCACGGGGGTGGGCAGGACGATCATCGGCGCGGCTGTGGGCTGGCCGGTGGGGGTGGCCATGGCGGCCGTGGCGGCGGCGGCGCGCAGCTCGGGCAGCGAGCGGGCGAGGGTCAGGGTCTGGGCGATCAGAGCGCCGGCCACGGCGAGGGCGCCCAGGTAGATCAGGCCGAGGGCGATGGTGCTGAGGGGGAGGCGGCGCATGGTCCTAGTAGGCCCCGAGCTCGCGCAGGCGGGCGTCGCTGATGCCGAAGACGTGGGCGACCTCGTGGAGCACGGTGCGGCGGACCTGGGCGCGCAGCTCGGCGGCGCCTCGGAAGTCGCGCTCGAGCGGGTCCTGGAAGATCACGATCGCGTCGGGGAGGACGACCATGCCGCTGGTGCGCTCGGGGTGGGGGACTCCGTCGTACATGCCGTAGACTGTCTGCCAGGGCCTCAGGCCGAGGGCGCGGCGCTGCTCGCGGGTGGGTCGCCGCGCGACGATCACCTCGACGTTCTCGAGGTAGGGGGCAAACGCCTCGGGGAGCTCCTCGAGGGCCTCGACGACAAGCTGCTCAAATGCCTCGGTGTCCATCGCGGGCATTATACGGGCCGCTCAGACGGGGTGTCAAGGGTTTCCCTCCCCGCCGAGCTCAGGATGGGCTGCGTGACGCGGTCCGCCGGCGGAAAGCGGCAACAGGGCGCGGCGCAACCGCCGGCGCCACGCCCGAGGTGATCAGCCCATGCGACGATGCGCCAGCGCCCGTGTGGCGGTAGACTGCCTGCTGGCCCACGGCACGACGGCGGTGCCCCACGCGGCGCGGCGCGACCATGCTGAAGCTGGACAGGAAGCTATGCACCCACCCATCGCAGCGCGCCCGCGGCGCGCGGGGGCCTGGCCCCTGACGGCCCTCCTGATCGGGGCGCTCGCCCTGGGGGCCGCCCAGACGACCAGGCCGATCTTCGCCGCCCACGGCGCCGCCGACGGCGCTGCCGCCGCCGTCGCGGGCGCCAGGCCCGCCCCGCGGGCCGGGTCGCGCCCAAACGCGGGCCGCCCCCCGCGCCCCACCATTGACGCCTTCGTGCGCCCCGACCTGGCCCGGCGCATGGAGCAGCTGCGCCCCGCGATCCTCGCCGCGGCGCGCCGCCACAACCGGCCCGAGCTCTCGGGGATGGACGACGAGGCCTTCGCCGCCGTGATCGCCCTGGTGATCTACAACGAGAACTTCGGCTGGCTGGAGGACGACATCGCGCCCCTGCGGGTCTTCACGCCCCTCTACCAGGACCTGCAGCGGCGGGCCAACCAGAGTCTGCCGGGCAGCAACTTCAGCGTCTGGCCGACCAACCTGCGCCCCTCTGTGGCCCTCGAGATCCTCGAGCAGCAGCTCCCCGTGGCGGGCGGCGAGACGATCACCGTGCCGGTGGAGGTGGCCGGCAGCGGGATTGACCCGGCCGCCTACGCCGACCAGGAGGCCCTGTTCGCGGCGATCACGGCCGAGATCAGCCGCGACGACCTGGCGGTGGCCTACCTGGCCGCGAACCTCGAGCGGGGGCTGCACCGCGCGGCCCGCGAGGGCGTGCCGGTCAGCTGGCGCACCCTGGCCGGGTGGCACAACCAGGGCGTGGTGGAGGCGGAGCAGATCCGAGCCAATCCGACGGCCCGCGACTACGTGCGGCGGGCCTCGGCCTACCTGCCCATGGCCCGGGCGCTGGTGGCGCCGCGCGCGCCGCGCTGGCCTCCCGTGGGGCGCCTCTGAGGGGCCGCCCCTCTGACCCCTGCTCTTTTGTGGGAGGGCCGCCGCCGGCCCTCCCACACCC
>DAOLDO010000865.1:0-3137 GCA_035327325.1 Chloroflexaceae bacterium
ACCGGCCACTCGACCAGCGCGGTCACCTCGTCGGGCAGCGCGGGGTCGAGCTCGGTCACCGTCACGCCGCGCTCAGTCTCAGCATTGCTGCTACCGGAGGAGAAGTTTGCCGGTCTTGGGGTTGGCTGTGCCCCTGCTCCTGATTGTTGGGACACGGGGGTTGCGGTCGTGCCCTGAACGACCGTTGTCGCGCTTGCAGCCGCCTCGGAGATGCGCTCGAGGTCGGCGGCATGTACCCAGCCGGGGAGCATGCTGCGGTCGCTTTCGACGCTCACCCAGAGGTCGGTGACTGGGCCACGCACGGTGACGCGGCTCTCCTTGGGTAGAGTCGCCAGAGGGGCGCCGCTCTCGCGGGGTTCGCGGCGCAGCACCGTCTCACGAACCACGACTGCGGCCCCGGCAGCAATGCTTTCGGGCGTCGCACTCATGCCACTACTCGCCGCGGCACCAGTGCTGCTGCCAGCTGTGGTTCCAGAAGCTGAGCTGGTCGATGGGGCAGCAGCGGGGGTTGCCGTTGGCGTGGGAACATTCGCCTGCTGGCGGACGGTCGCGTCGAGTTTGCGGGCGAGCTCGCTCGCCAACGGGGTGATCGCGAAGCGATAGCGGGCCGTCGGCTCGGCAAGTTGCTGGGCAAGCGCGCCATTACGTGGGGCGACGCGGACGCCCAAGATGCCATCGCCGGGAGCGGCCCAGGTCAAGGCGGAGAGCGCGCCGCCCGGCGCGTAGTCGTCGTTGCCCGCGAGCGCAGTTGTCGTCGAGCCCCAAAATAGTTCGACGACTGTGTCGACACCGGGGTCAAGGTCGAACGTGGTGATGAGATACGCCACGCCCGCCTTGACCGGCACGAGCAGGTAGTCGTGGTCACCGCCGGGGCAGGCGCCTGGGCGCGGGTCGGGGCACGCAAACGACAAGTCGTAGACCACACCGACAGCGATGGCGCTCGCCGTCTCAAACGACCAGTTGTTCTCCAGGGCGTCTGGCTCAGGGCCATCGGCACGCTCGCCCTCCTCCTGGCTCGGCGGGACAATCTCGCGGCGGATTTCGATGCGGTACTGCTCGCCGGCGGCGGGCCGTGGATCGCGGTTCTCGACGCGCAGCACCACCGGCCCGGCGACGACGGGGGCGAGTGTGAGCGAGTAGGTTCCGCTCGCCACGATTGCGTCGTTCTGGCGAACTGACAGGATTAGCTCCAGGCCCTCAGTTGCACGCACCGTGACGACGGTCTGGATCGACGCCTCCTGCGGCAGGTCGAGGCGGAAGAAGTCCTGATCGGCCTCGGGCACGATGGTGAACGGGCCGCTTACCCCATCGAGGGGCAGCGCGCAGGCTTGCGCCGGCGTGTCGTTGGGCTCGCAGGCGTCAGGCGCGGCTATCGTCGTTGCCGACGCCGGAGTTTCAGCGCTCACCGCCGGTACCGGCTCGTCGGTCTCCTCAGCTGGTGGCACACTGCCGCCCGCTGCTGTGATGAGTGGCGTGACGACCACCGGCTCGCCGAGGATCGGTGTCGGCTCAGGTTGAGCACTCGCCAGGCCGGGGCGAAAGGTTGTGAGCAGTGCCGCGACTAGCGCGGCGAGCAAGAGAAGGGAGAGCGGTTTCATGGCAGTCGTCCCGTCTGCGCAGAGCGCGCGGCGGCAATATCGGCGGCGGTCGATTCGATCCAGCGAATCTCTGAGCGACCGGTCAGCGGATGAGCGGGGTGCTGGAAGGCGTGCCGAAAGCCGGTTGCTGTCTGGATCGAGCCGACGTACTGCCAGTCGGCCTGTGTGGTTGGGTTCGGCATCGAGCCGATCTGGGAGGCAGCGTGCTGCGCGTGGAGATGCGTCGGCGGCAGCGGTACGAGCTGCGCGCCGCTGCTCGGTGCGTTTGGGCTGCTCGTTGCGCTGGAGCCGCTCGGTGTGCTGGGAGAGCCTGTCGAACCTGCCGAACTGGGTAGAGCAGCTGGGGCAACTGGGGCAGCAGCGCCCGAAGCGGCTGGAGCACCAGTGGCGCTAGGTAAACCGAGCACACCGGGAGCGCCAGCAGGGCCAGGAGCACCCGGAGACCCTGGAGCACCGGGCGCGCCGGCAGGGCCAGGCGAACCGGCGGGACCAGGAGCACCAGGTGCGCCCGCAAAACCCTGGGCACCAGGAACGCCCACAGGGCCGGGGGCACCAATCGAACCAGCGGCGCCGGAGGAACTGTTGTGGCTGGATGTGGCAATCACACCAGCTGCTCCAGACGCAGGCGGAGCCATCAGACCGCCACCCATCGATCCGGATCCACCGCGCGGTGGACTGCCGCGGTGCGACGAACTGCTCCCTGCGGTGTCGCGCTCCATCTGGAGGCGCGACGAGCGCCAGCTATGGTGGCTGCGGTCGCCGGCGTAGATGCCCTGGTAGACGGCACTATCGGTGTCCAGCCAGCCCATCGCCGCCGCCACCTCGCCCACTGCTCCCGCACCGGGCAAGCGCCCAACCACCGCACTCGTGGCGTAGGTAGCGCGCTGTAGTAGTGGCGCGTCCTTCGTCTGGGCGAAGGCGGTGCCGCCCGCCGCAGCCATCCCCAGGTAGGCAGCCCCCCCGCCGACCACGCCCGCCGCCACACCAGCGGCGCCAGCAGTGGCAGCCGTGGCGGTCAGCTGGGCCGCGGTCTGCAGCGGCTGCGTGAACGACATCCCGGTTACACTCAGCGCGGTGTGCTCGACCGTGCCGATGCTCTTCCACAGCGTGGTGAGCGACAGGATGCAGAGGTAGCCCATCAGGAACAGGCCGCCGAAGGCCATGCCGGTGTAGGCCCCAGCGTTACCCAGCTGGGCCGCCGCGACCAGCGCGGCGCTGAGCACGCCCATCACCAGGCTCGACATCCACGACACGATCAGCACCGAGGCGGCCCGGCGCAGCACCGCCGAGACCGGCGAGGCGGTCTGCTGGAACCAGACGAAGATCAGGCCGATGGGCAGCGACAGCCAGAGTACAGCCATGCTCAGCGAGAAGACCAGGTGGATAAAGCTCTCCAGCACCGCCAGGAACGAAGGGATGATGCCCTGAAGGAGGCGGTTCATGCCGCGCTGCATGCCCTCGACCCAGCCGCGGCGCTCGATGGCGCTGTCGAGGTCGCCGACGTAGCCGTCGTAGGCGTAGGCGGGCGGCTCGTTGTAG
>DAOLDO010000866.1:0-3135 GCA_035327325.1 Chloroflexaceae bacterium
GAGGAGGCGCCGGGCGAGGGGGAGCCGGGCGACCAAAAAGGCGGGTAGGGGCGTGACCAGCCACCGCCGAGAGACGTCCGAACGCGGCGCGTCCGCCCAGGAGCGCCGGTAGCCGTGTCGGGGTGTCACGCAACAAGCCCTGGCCGGCGGGGGCCAGGGCCCGGCCTACTCGTCGGGCGCGCCCACCTGACGCGCCCCGTGGCCGCCGAGCAGGTCGAGGTTCGCGCGGGCGGAGCTGACCCCGGCGGTATGGCCGAGGGCCTGGTAGCGGGTGACGGCGGCACTGATCAGCCGGTGGGCCGCCGAATGGTCGCCCCGGGCCGCGGCGACCAGGCCGAGGTTGTGGAGCGCCGACGCCTGGCCGAGGGGCAGGTCGAGGGCCTGGCACCGCTCGAGCACGGCGCGGTGGTGCCGCTGGGCGTCCTCGAGGTCGCCCCCGTCGAAGGCCACGTGGCCGAGGATCTGCTGGGCGCAGAGGGCCCCGGCGCTGTCGCCGCGGGCTTCGGCGCGGGCGAGGGCGTGGGCGAGCAGCTGGCCGGCCGAGGCGAGGTCGCCTCGGCGCCAGGCGCCGGCCCCCGCCTCCAGGGCCCGGGCCAGGAGTGGGTCGTCTGGGGGCAGCGGGAGTGGGCTCATCGCAGTCTCCTCCGGGCACCTCGTGCGCGCCTCCCAGCGGCGCGGCTACCACCAGTCTACTGATGGCCCGAGGCGCAAATGCGGACTCCCGGCGGCTGCGCACGGCGGGGACGTGGCCGCGGATTGCCCGGCTGTTCTGCGGGCTACACTCTACAAGGCCGCGGGCGCGGCCGTTTCTTGCTCGGCCGCGCCCGCATATACGCCTGCTCCTGAGAGGCGTCCGGCGCCTAGACGCTCGCGAAGAGGTTGTTCAGCGACTCGGCCAGGGTGGGGTGGGCGAAGACGCCGTCGCGCAGGGCGGTGTAGGGCAGGCCGCCGAGCATGGCGATCTGCAGGGCGCTCATGATCTCGCCGCCCTCGAGGCCCAGGATGGCGCAGCCGAGGATCCTGTCGGTCGCGGCGTCAACCACCGCCTTCATCAGGCCGCGGGTCTCGTCCACCTCGATCGCCCGCGCCACCCGGGCCATGGGCATGCTGGCGACCTTCACCGCCCGGCCCTGGGCCCTGGCCTCCTCCTCGCCGAGGCCGACCCGCCCGAGCTGCGGGTCTATGAAGACCGTGTATGGCACGAGCCGGCCCGCCGTGGTGCGGTCGCCCCCCTCCAGCAGGTTGGCCTGGAGGATGCGGAAGTCGTCGTAGGAGATGTGGGTGAAGGCCGGGCCGCCCTTGATGTCGCCCACGGCGTAGACGCCAGGCGCGCTGGTGGCCAGCCGCTCGTCCACCGCGATGTGCCCGCCCTTGCCCGTCTCGACCCCGGCCGCCGCGAGGTTGAGCCGGTCGCTGTTGGGCGCCCGGCCCGCGGCCACCAGCAGGTGCGAGCCCGCCAGCTCGCGCTCGCCCTGTGGGGTCTTCACCGTCAGCACGACGCCCCCGCCTTCGCCGCGGGCGGCCCGGCGCGCCTCGCTGTCGAGCAGGACCTCGACGCCGTCCTCGCGCAGAATGGTGGCCACGGCGTCGGCGATGTCGGGGTCCTCGCGGGCGAGCAGGCGCGGGCCGCGCTGCACGATCGTCACCCTGCTGCCGAAGCGGCGGAACATCTGGCCAAACTCCAGGCCGATGTAGCCGCCGCCGAGCACGAGCAGGTGCTCGGGCGCCTCGCCCAGCTCCATGACCGAGGTCGAGTCGAGGAAGGGCACGCGGTCGAGTCCGGGGAGCTGGGGCACGGCGGGGCGGGCGCCTGCGTTGATCACGACCGTCTCGGCGCCGAGCTCGCGCGCGCCGCCCCCGGCGAGGGCCACGCTGATCGCCCGCGGGCCGCTGAAGCTGGCCTCGCCCATGATCAGCTCGACGCCGGCCTCGCGCAGGCGCCCCTCGCTTCCCTCGCGCCAGCTGGCCACGACCTCGCGCTTGCGCCGGCGCACCACCTCGAGATCCACCGCCACCTCGCCCGTGCGCACGCCATAGTCGGCGGCGCGGCGGGCCAGGTGGGCCACCCTGGCGCTGGCGACCATGGTCTTGGTCGGGGTGCAGCCCTCGTTGACGCATGTGCCGCCGACGTGGGCCGCCTCGACCAGGGCCGTCCGGCGCCCGGCCTTCGCGCAGGCCCCGGCGAAGGGACCGCCCGCCTGCCCCGCGCCGATCACGATGATGTCGAACCGCTCTGGCATCGCCTCCCTCCTCGCTCGTTGGCCGCGTCTCCCGGCCCGCCGCGCTGTCGCCCTCATCGTACACCCATTCTTGACCTTATGCCGCCCGGGGCGCGCAGGGGCCTGTGTTATACTCTGAGTCGCGGCGACACAGGACGAGCGCGAGGGACGAGGCCATGGCCAGCTCCTCCGGCGGCACCAAGCGCAGCTCGTGGCTGACCTTCAGGCGGCGCCTGCTGCTCGTCCGCACCTTGCTGCGCGGCCCGGCCACGGGGCCCGGCCTGGTGAGCACGATCAACGCCGAGCTGGGCGAGCAGGGCTACCCTGAGGCCGCCGCCGCCGCCCTCAAGCACGACCTCGACGCCCTCAAGGGCGAGTATGGCTGCCTGATCCGCTTCGACCGCCCGGCCCGCCAGTACGTGCTCGACGACCTGGGCGAGCTGGCCCTGCTCGACCTGCCGGACCCGTGCATGGAGGCCCTGGCCTTCCTCAATGCGAGCTTCCCGGCGGGCAGCGGCCTGCCCGAGCACGCCCACATCAGGGCCCTGCTCGAGCGCGTGCAGCTGCTGCTGCCCCCGGCGCGCCAGGCCCAGCTCCGCCGCCAGCGCAGCGCCCTGCGCCTGCGCGTCGGCGCGGGCGCCCGCCCGATCGACCCCCAGGTGCTCGAGCTGGTCAAACGCGCCTGCGACCAGCGCCGCGAGCTGGCCTTCGACTACCTGAGCAGCTTCGACACGGGGCCGCCCCGCCGCCACCGCGTGGCCCCCTACGCGATCACCTTCCGCGCCGAGGGCCAGGGCTACCTCGACGCCACCCTGCTCGAGGTCGTGCCGAAGGGCGGCGAGACCATCCACGCCGCGATTGACTACAGGCTCGACCGCATCGTGCCCGGCAGCGTCGAGGTCCTGCCGACGATGCT
>DAOLDO010000867.1:0-3134 GCA_035327325.1 Chloroflexaceae bacterium
AGCCGGATCCGGTAGGCCAGGCTGCGGGTTCCCGGCGCCACCTGGTCGCCGCGGCCGCGTGCGCGTCGGTCGCGGTGCTGGCCCACTACGACGGCATCTACGCGGCGCCCGCCCTGGCCTGGCTGGTGGTGGCCGGGGGGCGGCGGCGCGGCTGGGGCCCGCGCCAGTGGGCCGCCGGCCTGGCCCCCCCCGTGGCCGTGGGCCTGGCCCTGACCCTGAGCTTCTACCTGCCGTTCGCGCTCCACGAGCACTTCGGGCGCACCCTGAGCCACCTCGGCACGCGCGGCCAGGGGGCGGCCGGGCCGGTGCTGCGCAACAACCTGCCGGGCTACGGGGCCATGCTCAGCGTCTACGCCACCCGCTACGTGGCGGCCGCGGCGGGCCTGGGGCTCCTGGCCAGCCTCGGCGCGCTGCTGGTGGCCCACCTGCGCCCGCGGGCCCTCGGCCGGGCGCTGGCGGGGCTGCTGGCGGCGGGGGGCCTGCTGGCGGCCATGGCACCCGGCGCCCTCGCCGTGGGCGTGGATGGGAGCCTGGCGGGCCTGCTGGTGCTCCCGCCCCTGGCGGCCCTGGTCCTGGCGCCGAGGCTGCCCGCGGGGCTGCGGGCCCTGACCCTCTGGCTGGCGGGCGCCCTGGCCGCCCACGCCTTCCTGATCGCCGACCCGCGCACCCACTTCTACACCCTGCACGCCGCCGGGTGGCTGCTGCTTGGCCACGGGGCCGCCGCCCTCGCCGAGGGCCTGCCGCGCCTGCGGCCCGCCCTGGCCGCCGCCGGCGCCGCGCTGCTGACCCTGAGCCTGACCTACACCGGCCTGGTCTTCCTCCGGCCGTGGCCCGAGTTCGAGCGGGCCTACCCGGCCACGCTGCTGCCCTTCTACAGGCCCCCGACGGGCGAGGCCCTGCCCGACGACGGCCTGTTCGCCTTCCCACACAAGGACGGCTGGAAGGCCGCGGCGGCCCTCTTCCAGGACGGCACGCTGCGCGGCGCGATGGACAGCAACCAGGAGCTGTTCACCCATGGCTGGTACCTGCGCGGCCAGTTCGACTGCGCCCGCGAGCCCGACTACTTCCTGACCGCCAACGGCGCCCGGCCCCTCTACATCCCGCCCGGCTACAGCCACTTCGGCTCGGTGCTGGTGGACGGCGTGCGCGCCCTGGAGATCTACAGCCGCGAGCCCGTGGCCGGCCCGCCGCGCTCCTTCGAGGCCCGCGACTACGAGGCCGCCTACGACGCGGCGCCCGTGCCCAACTTCCCCCTGCGCGACCTGCTCAGCGGGGTGGTGCCCCAGCAGACCGTGGGCGCGGCATGGGGCGCCGGCTTCGCCCTGCGCGGCTTCGACCTCGACCGGGGCACCCTGGACCCGGCCGACCCGGCCTTCCTCACCCTCTACTGGCGCGCCGAGCGCGCGCAGCCCGCCACCCTGGCGCCGGCCGTGCTGGTGCGCGACGCGGCGGGCCGGACGGTGGCCGAGGCCGAGCCGTTCTGCGGGGGCGTGCCCTCCGAGATCTGGCACGAGACCTACGTCAACGATACGCCCTTCCGCATCCCGCCAGGCGTGCTGCCCCCGGGCGACTACACCCTGCACGCCGGGGTGCGCGACATCGCCAGCGGCGATTGGGTGCCCCTGGCCGGCGGGGGCGAGCTGGTGGAGCTGGGCGGGCTGGCGGTCCGCTGAGCATACAAAAGACGGGGCGGCCTGTGGCCACCCCGTCTTGCTGCGAACGTCTACGGGCTAGTAGCGGTCGCGGCGCCCGCCGCCGCCGCCGAAGCCGCCCCGGCCGCCGGAGCCGCCGCGCGGCTTGTCCTCGGCCTCGTTCACCCGCAGGTTGCGGCCATCAACCTCGTAGCCGTCGGTCGCGCGGATCAGGGCGCCGACGTCGTCGGTCTCCATCTCCACGAAGCCGAAGCCGCGCGAGCGGCCCGTGTCGCGGTCGCTGATCACGCGCGCGCTATGGACCTCGCCGTGGGCCTCGAAGATCCGGCCCAGCTCGGCGTCGCCGACGCTCCAGGGCAGATTGCCAACAAACAGCTTCACCTGCATCTCAACCACTCCTCCGCGCCTCGGCGCGGCACTGGGGAGGCAGCGCCTCCACGGGACACACAACGACAACTCGAACAGCCGGTGGCCGGGCCGCTGCCCGGCGCGCTCGCTCCGGCGACAACAACAACAACATGCTTCGAGCGACGAAGTGCGACCGTGGGACCAGGGTGGAGCGCAGAGGGTGATCTCACAGCTGATGATGTTGCTTGACCCGGCGATTATACCACATTGGGCGCACGGCGCAATGGGGAGTCCACGGCAAACCCCACGCGCCGTGCGCGACCGGGCCCCGGGCCTACTGCTGGTCGGGCTTGCCGCGGCCCGTACGGGCCTGCAGCTCGTCAATCTTCTTCGACGCCTCGGCCTTGGTGAGGTGCTCGTCCACCTCCTCGCCGGCCTCGGCGGCCAGGGTGTGCAGGTACGAGCGCTGGGCGCCGGTCATCGGCTCGTCGCCGGTCGTCCAGTCGTCCGGGTCCTTGACCGTGTTGCCCTGGTCCGCGGGCGCGGGCTGGGCCTTATGTGTCGGTGCCATGGCTGCTCTCCTCAGACGCGCCGCCCACGCGGCGGCGCCACGCCCCCGAGGGTTGCACGAAGCGTGCCAGGCTTGCACATACGTTCTACGGGGCGAGCGGCGCCAGGGCCACCCGCTCGAAGCGGGCCGAGATGGGCCGCAGGTCGCCGTTGCCCTCGAGCTCCTGCCCGCTGGTGGGCGGCTCGAGGGTGCTCAGGCGCAGGACGGTGCGGCCGGCGGGCAGATGGAGCACCAGGCTGTAGCGGCGCGGCCCCGAGGCCATGGGCAGCTCCCTGGGGCCGCCGGGGCCCTCGACGCGCAGGGTGCGCGGGCCGCCGGCGGGCGTGGCGCTGAAGCTGAGCCTGTAGGGCCCGGCCGCGGGGACGATCAGGCCCAGCTCGGCGGCCTCGGGCAGCCAGCGGTAGCGGGGGCCCGGCGCGGCCTCCTCGACCGGGCCCCAGCCGTCGCGGATCTGCACCAGCGGCGCGGGGGCGGCCGGCGGCACCTCGTAGGCGATCAGCCACGCGTCCTCGTAGGCGTGGGCCGCCACGCCGAGGCCCGCCTCGACCAGGGCGCGGAAGGGC
>DAOLDO010000868.1:0-3127 GCA_035327325.1 Chloroflexaceae bacterium
AGACCGGCGCGTGGCCCCAGCCGCGCTCGTAGGCCCGCGCCGCCGCCTGCATCTCGGGCAGGTCGAAGGGGATCAGGGCCGGCTCGCCCGTGGTGATCAGGCGCACCTCGACCCGCACCGTGGGCGGGGCCAGGGCCTCGATGCGGGCCTTCAGCAGCTCGAAGATCTTGTGGGGGTCCTGGTCGCCCACCAGGCGCGAGCTGAGCTTGGCCGCCGCCTTCGCCGGAATGATCGTCTTCGGGCCGGGGCCGCTGTAGCCGCCCCAGATCCCGTTGATGTCGAGGGTCGGTCGGGCCGAGACCCGCTCGCGGATCGTGTAGCTCGCGTCGCCCCAGGTGGCCGGCACCCCGGTCGCCGCCATGAACTGCTCCTCCGTCAGCGGGTTCCTGGCGATCATGGCCCGCTCCTCGTCGGTCAGGGGCACCACGTCGTCGTAGAAGCCCGGCACGTTGATCGTGCCGTCGGGGCTGTAGAGCCCACCGAGGATCTCGACCAGGGCCAGGGCGGGGTTGTGGGTCGCGCCGCCCCAGAAGCCGCTGTGCAGGTCGTCGCGCGGGCCGCTCACCTCGACCTCAAGATAGCACATGCCGCGCAGGCTGTGGGTGATCGCCGGCTCCTCGACCCGGGCCATCGAGGAGTCGCTGATCACGCACACGTCGGCCCTGAGCAGGTCGAGGTTGGCCTCGAGGAAGGGCCGCAGGTTCGGCGACGAGACCTCCTCCTCGCCCTCGATCAGGAACTTCACGTTGACGGGGGCGGCGCCGCTCGTCTTCAGGTACGACTCAAGGGCCTTGACGTGGATGAAGAGCTGCCCCTTGTCGTCGGTGGCGCCGCGGGCGTAGATGCGGCCAGCCCTCTCGACCGGCTCGAAGGGGTCGCTGTCCCAGCCGTCCTCCTTGCTGGCCGGCACCACGTCGTAGTGACCGTAGACGAGCACGGTGGGCCGCTCGGGCCCGGCGCCGAGCCACTCGCCGTAGACCACGGGGTGGCCCGCTGTCTCAAGCACCTGCACCCGCGCCAGCCCCAGCTCGCCCATGTGGGCGGCCAGCCACTCGGCCATGCGGCGCACCTCGCCGGCGAAGGCCGGGTCGCCGCTGAGGCTGGGGATGCGCAGCATCGCGTACAGCTCGCTGAGGAACTTGCCTGAGTGCTCGCGCGAGTAGGCGCGGGCGGCGTCGCTCGACGGGGACATGGCGGGGTTCTCCTCGTGCTCGATGGCGCCACGGCTGTCTTGCTGTTGGCGTTAGGGCGCCCCGGCGTGGGCGCCCACGTTGGGGCGCCCTTACGACTCGACAGACTACATATGGCGCCATTTAGGCCGCGGGCGCCGGGCGCTTCCGGCGCTCCACCGCCGGTGCTTGCTGGTCGCTCGGGATCTCGCCAGGGACGTAGCCGGGGAGCCTGGTCGCGGGGTAGATCGCGAGCAGCGCCATGCCCGCCAGGATCAGGAAGCAAGCCTTGAGGGCGCGCAGGCGGGTCTCCTCGTTGATCCGCGCGGCCTCGGCCGCCTGCTCCGGCGTCGCCGTCGTGCCGGCCAGCACCTCGTCGAGCTGCTCGTTGCTGATGAAGTTGACGTTGTCGAGGTTGAGCTGGCTGAGCAGGGCGGGGGGCGTGGCCGGGTTGTTGGCCACGCTGCTGGTCACCAGGGCGCTGAGGATGCCGACGGCCAGGGCGGCGATGATCGCCGTGCCGAGGGCCGTCGAGAGGTTGTTGGCCGTGCCGCGCAGGGCCCCCACGTCGCCGGCCAGCTCCTTCGGCGAGGCCGAGACCAGCACGTTGAAGACGAGCGTCAGCAGCGCGCCCTCGCCCAGGCCGAGCACGATCAGGCTGAGGATGACCAGCGGGGTGCCCCAGGAGTTAGAGACGGTGAAGGCGAGCATGGTCAGGCCGGTCGCCACCACGACAAAGCTCGCCGCGCCGATCACGCGGGGGGCGAAGCGGTCGAACAGGCGCACGATGAAGGCCGTGCCGGCGAAGATCGCCAGGGAGTAGGGGATCACCGCGACGGCCGTGAAGAGGCTGGTGCGGCCCTGCACGATCTGGATGTAGAGCGGGATCAGGAAGTTCACCGCCGGCCCCAGGGCGCCCACCACCAGCAGCACGTAGGTCGCCGCCCGCTCCTCCACCGAGTCGAGCACCTCGGGCGCGATCAGCGTGGGCTGGCGCGCCGTCTGGCGCAGCTTCGTCCAGACCAGGAAGAGCTGGCCGAGCAGGACCCCGGCGACGATCATGATCGGCGCGGGCGACAGGCCCAGCACGTTGAACGGGGCCGCGCTCCTGGCCAGCAGGACGCCCCAGTCGTTCAGGTAGTTGAAGCCGAGGCTGATCAGGGCGATCGACACGGCGGCCAGCAGGGCGCCGTTCCAGTCAATCTTCACCCCCGGCTGGCGCTCGACCGGCCTGAGGCGAAAGCTCAGCACAAAGACCAGGATGCCGAGCAGGACCAGCAGGAAGAAGGCATAGCGCCAGCTGAGAAACGTGCCCAGGGCGCCCGAGATCAGGAAGGCCAGCACGCCCGCCGCCGCCTGCGAGGCCCCGAGGTAGCCGAGGGCCTGGGCCTGCTGCTTGCCCTTGTAGTGGGTGGCGATCAGTACCACCAGGGTCGGCACCAGCACCGCCGCCGCCAGCCCCGCGAGGCCCTGGTACTGCACCATGCCCGAGGGGCCGGCGCTGAGGGCCATCCCCGCCATCGCGCCGGAGAGGACCAGCACGCTTGCCTGGAACACCAGCCGCGCGCCCAGCAGCTGGCCGATCTTCGCGCCGAGCATCACAAAGCCGGCGACCGCCAGCGAGTAGACCACCAGGGCCGTGCTGACGCTGCCCGGCGTGGTGTTGAACTCGCCGACGATGTCGCCGATCAGGACCTGCAGCGAGTTGATGTTGAAGGCCATCTGGATCTGCGCCAGGGCGATAATGAGCATCGGGATCCAGGAAGCCTGCGCGGCCGCCTCTGCCTGGGGGTTCGATGCGGGTCTGGAAGCCATAGCAGTTCACCTCACCCTGAGCGTGCCGCCAGGCCACCGGCGCGGCGGCCTTCCGCCACGCCGGCCCGCGGCCTAACCTTCGCCGAAGTACGCCTTGAGCCGCTCCTCCTGGTCGGTCGAGAGGTTGGAGGCGATCAGCTCGA
>DAOLDO010000869.1:0-3125 GCA_035327325.1 Chloroflexaceae bacterium
TTCGAAGGGCGAAGCCCTCGCGCGGGGGGTGCGGGGGGCCGGCGTGGCCCCCCGCAGCAAAAGGGGTTGGCAGGGGCGCCCCCTGTCCGCCCCGCCCGCAAGGCGGTATACTTGCCCCCACAGCAGAAAGGCGGAGCCCCCATGTTCGTAGAAGACCGCGCCGTGCGCGCCCCCCTCGACCTCTTCCACCGCACCTACCACTCGCTGCTGCGCTCGACGGGCGAGATCCAGATCCAGGCCCTGGTCGAGCCCTTCGTCGCCTGCGAGCCGAGCCTGCACCTGGGCGCCCGCGAGCAGCGGCCCGACCTGTCGGCCCTTACCTACACCTCGCTGCGCCTGCCGGCCTGCATTGACCGCGTGCGTCTCGTACTGCTCGGCCAGTCCCACGAGGTCTTCGCGCGCAACGGCTACGGCGCCGTCACCGAGTGGCAGCCCGTCAGCGCGCCCGGCCGCCGGCGCAAAATGTTCTTCGACGGCGACGAAACCCTGGCCGTGCTGATCGCCAGCCCCTCCGACGTGGACGACCTTGTGCCGATGCTGGTGGCCTTCCAGATCGAGTGGAACAAGATCCACGCCCTGCTCAGCGACCCGCGCCTCCCGCCGGCGGCGGAGCTGGAGGGCGAGGCCCTGGCCCGGGCCCTGGGCCTCGAGCCCGAGGCGGGCGCGCGCCTGCGCGCGATCTGGGGCCAGGGCATGCCCGAGCGCCTGACCCTGATGGCCGGCCAGCGCAAGCGCCTGGCCGTGCGCATGCTCGGCGGCTCGCTGATCGACTACGAGCGGGCCACCCTGCGCTGGTGGATCCACATCGAGGAGTCGCTGCCCCAGCTCGGCCTGCGGGGGCGCCCGATCTACTTCGTCTCCAGCAACACCCACAGCCTGATCAACCTGCTCTCCGGCTTCGCTTTACGCCACACCGACGAGCTGCTCGCCTACCTGGGCGCCGCCGAGCACGCCGGCCTGCTCGCCGAGTATGAGAAGATCGTCGCCGAGCAGGTGCCCTCCTCGCGCGAGAACTTCTTTTACTACGTGCAGAAGAAGTACCAGGCCGAGCCCGCAAGCCTCGGCTACTTCAGCCGCCGCGCCGAGGCCGAGGCCGTCCTCGGCATCCACCGGGTGCCCAGCCGCTTCTACGTGGACGTGGACGCCCAGGTGATCGAGCTGGCCCGCCTCGACCCGAGCTGCCTCGACCCGCGCCTGCGCGTGTCCGGCGTCGAGCGGCTGCGCGCCAGCCAGGCCCTGATCTTCAACATAGACTACCCCCTCGGGCTCGCCGCCTACCACGTGCTCAAGCTCACCGCCCGCAGCGTCGGCGCGGTCAGGGGCGTCTACGTGGTCGGCAAGGCGGCCACGCTCAACGGCAAGATCGGCGACGTGCTCATCCCCGACGTAGTCTACGACGAGCACACGCGCAACAGCTACAGCTTCGTGCCCGCCTTCAGGGCCGCCGACGTCGAGCCCTACCTGGCCCACGGCAGCGTGCTCGACAACCAGAAGGCCCTCACCTCGCGCGGCACCTTCCTGCAGAACGAGGGCTTCCTCGACGCCCTCTACCGCGACTTCTTCACCGACCTCGAGATGGAGGCCGGCCCCTACCTCAACGCCGTCTACGAGCAGACCACGCCCGAGCGCTACCCCACGGGCGAGATGATCAGCCTGCTGCGCCCGCCCTTCGACCTCGGCTTCCTGCACTACGCCTCGGACACGCCGTACAGCAAGGGCATGAACCTCGGCTCGCGCAACCTCTCCTACTTCGGCATGGACCCCACCTACGCCACCAGCCTCGCCGTCGCCCGCCGGATCTTCCAGCAGGAGATAGCGAGGCTGGGGTGAGGGGGTGAGGCTCGCGTTGCTCGCCAGGTGAGGCTCGGCGTGCGCCTCGCCTGGGTGACGCTCGCTGCGCTCGCCCTGCCCGGAATCACCCAGCGCGCGAGCGGAGCGAGCCGGCACCCCGTCAGTCGCCGCTACGCTCGGGGACCTGCTGCTCGATGTGGCCGGCCGCCTGGCCCAGGCGCTCGAGGCGCCGCGCCCGCATCAGCGAGGCCGCGACGGCGACGCTGATGATCGTGGCCACGACGCTGAGCGACACGCCCGTGGGGATCTTGTAGCTCACGCCAAGCAGGGCGGCGGTGAGGTCGGGCAGCAGCATCTTCACGCCGACGAAGGCCAGCACCACCGAGAGCCCGAGCTTGAGGTAGTGGAACTTGTGGATCACGCCGGCCAGCACGAAGTAGAGCGCGCGCAGGCCGAGGATGGCGAACACGTTCGAGGTGTAGACGATGAACGGGTCCTGGGTCACGGCGAAGATGGCAGGGATCGAGTCGACCGCGAAGACCAGGTCGGTCGTCTCAACCATCAGCAGCACCAGGAAGAGCGGCGTGGCCATGCGCACCCCGTTCTTCACCGTGAAGAACTTCTGGCCGTCGTACTGCTCGCTCACCGGCATGAACCGGCGGAACAGCTTGATCACCGGGTTCTTCTCCGGCTCCAGCTTCTCGTCCTTCGACATGGCCATGCGAATGCCGGTGAAGATCAGGAACACGCCGAAGATCCAGATCACCCAGTGGAAGCGGTAGATCAGGGCCGCCCCCGCGAAGATCATCGCGCCGCGCATCACCAGGGCCCCCAGGATGCCCCAGAAGAGCACGCGGTGCTGGTACTTGGCGGGCACCGAGAAGTAGGTGAAGATCAGCACGAAGACGAAGATGTTGTCAACGCTCAGGGCCTTCTCGATCAGGTAGCCCGTCAGGAAGGCCAGCCCCGCCTCGCCGGCAGTGTAGCTGCTGCCGGGCACCAGCCGCTCCCAGAACAGGTAGAGCAGCCCGTTGAAGGCCAGGGCCAGGGAGATCCAGACCACGCTCCAGATGGCGGCCTCTTTGACCGAGACCTCGTGGGCCGTGCGGTGGAACACGCCAAGGTCAATGGCCAGCATGGCGAGCACGAAGAGGTTGAAGCCGACCCAGAGCCAGATCATTCCGTCGAACACGAACGACTCCTTGCTTCAGTTGGCGCCGGGCAACAAAAAAGGCGGGACACCCGGCAGTCAAGCTACCCGGTGGTCTCGCCTGCGCTGGATGCGCCCGACCGGCCGAGGGGATCGCTCCCCTGTTATGACGACCGGCAGCCCC
>DAOLDO010000870.1:0-3121 GCA_035327325.1 Chloroflexaceae bacterium
GGCTCGGGAAGCCGGTCCCCCTCGACCTCGAGCCTGCCCCCGCCCTGGCGCGCCAGGTGGGCGGCCGCGCCCGGCCCCGCCACGCGCGCCCCGACGACGATCGCGTCGAACTCCTCAGCCATGGGATCGTCACTTCTAGCCCCGCGAGGGGGTTGTCGCATCGCGTCACAGCTCCACTCTACCCCGGCGGGGCCCGCGGCGCAAGGCGGCGCGACCGGCGCGCGGCCGGCAGCTCGCGGCTGATGGAGCGGGCCGGCTCGAAGGCGGCCCCGCGTCGCGGCGGCTCAGGCGGGGCGGGCGTCGGCGGGCCGACCGACGGGCGGGGCGGGCTCGGCCAGGTCGGGCGCGTCGCGCACGGGCAGCCGGCCGGTGGCGACCAGGAGGCCGATCACCAGGAGCGGCAGGAGCCAGCCGGTGACGCCGGTGACGCCGACCAGGGCGGGGTCGAAGGTGGTGCCCTCGCGGAATAAGGCGCCCACGATCCCGCCGGCGCCGTTGATGGCGCCGTGGCCGATCACGGCGGGCCACACGCTGCCCGTCGCCAGGCGCGTCCAGCCGAGCAGAGTGCCCCAGACAACGCACATGCCAACCATGAACAGCCAGCCGGTGGCCGGGCGGTCGGGGTAGTTGTAGCCGAGCAGGATCACCGGGGCGTGCCAGAGGCCCCAGATCACGCCGCTGATCAGCAGGGCCGGCCACTGCCCGAGGGGCAGCAGGCGGGGCAGCAGGTAGCCGCGCCAGCCCCACTCCTCGCCGAAGGTCGGCACCGCGTTGAGCAGGGGTGCCAGGGGCAGCGTGGCCAGCTGGGCGAGGAGGATCAGCCGCACCGGGGTCTGCTCGAGGGCCGCGCCGGCGCCGGCGGCCTCGAGGGTCGCCCGGAAGCCCGAGAACTCCTCCAGGTCGAGGGTGTAGAGGCCGAAGAGGGCCCCGACGAACGGCGTGGCGAGGGCCAGCAGGCTGATGCCCAACCAGGCAAAGAGCCAGTACCAGCCCCAGCCGCGCCCCTTGCCGAGGCGCAGGCCCGTGGCGGCCCGCAGCCCCTCGGGCGGGCGGCTGATGAAGCGAGTGACGATCAGGGTCGCCAGGGCGGGCGTGAACATCATGGCCGTGATCAGGGGCAGGGCGAGCGGGTGCCTGAGGCCCTGGCCGCTCAGCCACAGCGGGCTGGCGACCAGCCAGGCGAGCCCGTAGGCCAGCAGGACGAAGCTGATCACCCCCCGGCGGTCGAGGGTTGGTGTACCGTTGTGCATAGGTCAGTCCCCATAAGCTCCTGGGCGGCGCGCCGCCCGCGTGGCCGTCCCACGCCCCCTCAGTGTAGCACCTCCCGCCGCCGGGGCCGTCACCCTCGTGGGTGACCACGGCCCGGTCTCAATGCGATGCCCGGCGCGAGAGATCGGTCGCGCCGAACTGTATAAAATTGTCAAAAATCAAATTGTTCTTTGTGCGCGGCGGGACTATGATGAGCACCACACCTGTGGTAACTGCATAGTGCCAACGAGCGGCACAAGGAGAACGCCTATGGCTCTGCGCCTACGATCCGGGCGGGGGACGAAGCGGGGCGCCGGCGCGCCGAGCGCGCCCGCAGGCGACGCTGCCGAGCAGCAGCCCGCGCTCCGCGAGCGCTCGGCCCAGGCCGAGGTCGCCCAGCAGCAGGCCGAGCAGCCTGCCCTGCTGGACGAGGTGCTGATCGAGGAGGTCTCGATCGACGGCATGTGCGGCGTCTACTGACGGGGTGCCGGGCCCCGGGGGTCCCCGCGCCCCCCGCCGGCCCGGCCGGCCCGCCCCCCACGCTGTGTCGCCCGCGCTGATCGGCGCAGCCCAAGGCCGCCCTGCAAGCCCGACGGCGCCCGCCGGGCGCGGGCCGTTGTTGCCGGAAAGGCGGGACGCGCCGCCGGCGCGCCCCACGTGAGCGCCGGCGGCTCCACCATCCGTTAGCGGCGGCGACGCCGACTGCCTGGGCATGCCGCGGTGCCCCGAGCTTCGCAAGGCGCCAGAACACAAGGAGGTCGTTCATGGGCATGCTGGACGGCAAGGTGGCGCTGATCACCGGCGGGGCCCGCGGCCAGGGCCGCGCCCACGCCCTGGCCATGGCCCGCGAGGGCGCCGACCTGGCCCTCTGCGACCTCGCCGCCCAGCTCCCCTCCGTCCCCTACCCCATGGCCACGCCGGCCGATCTGGCCGAGACCGCGCGCATGGTGGAGGGCCTGGGCCGGCGCTGCGTCGCCCTCACGGCCGATGTGCGTAGCGGCGAGCAGATGCGGGCCGTGGCCGAAAGGTGTGTGGGCGAGCTCGGTCGCCTGGACATCCTGGTGGCCAACGCGGGGATCGAGAGCTACGGGCGCGCCTGGGAGCTGGGCGACGACCAGTGGGACGAGCTGGTCGGCGTCTGCCTCACCGGGGTCTGGCAGAGCTGCAAGGCGGCCATTCCCCATATGCTCGGCGGCGGGCGCGGCGCGATCGTGATCACCTCCTCGGTGGCGGGTCTCAAGGGCCTGGCCAACGACGCCCACTACAGCGCCGCCAAGCACGGCGTCGTCGGACTGATGCGCTCCCTTGCGCTCGAGCTGGCCCCCTACAGCATCAGGGTCAACAGCGTCCACCCCAGCTCGGTGAACACGCCGATCATCAGGAACCAGGCCACCTACACCCTCTTCAGCGGGGGGCGGGCCGACGCCACCGAGGCGGAGGTGCTGCCGGCCTTCCGGGCGCTCAACCTGCTCCCCATCCCCTGGATGGAGCCGGAGGACATCGCGGCGGCCGTGCTCTGGCTCGTCTCGGACGAGGCGCGCTACGTGACCGGCGTCGCCCTGCCGGTTGACGCGGGACTCTTGGTGAAGTAAGCACAGCAGTGGAGAGGCACGACCATGGGCAAGCTTGACGGCAAGGTCGCCGTGATCACCGGCGGCGCGCGCGGGCAGGGCCGGGCCCACCCCGTGACCCTGGCCCGCCACGGGGCGCAGATCGTGGTCTGCGATATCGCCGCGCCCCTGGACTTCATCGGCTACCCGCCGGCGACCCAGGCCGACCTGGACGAGACGGCGCGGCAGGTGGAGGACCTGGACCGGCGCTGCGTGGCGGTCAAGGCCGATGTGCGCAGCGGCGAGCAGAAGCGCGCCGTGGC
>DAOLDO010000871.1:0-3117 GCA_035327325.1 Chloroflexaceae bacterium
TCCTTGGGGCGCACCCGGTCACGCGGGCCAAGGGGCTCGAACTGGCCGGTGTTCGCGTTCAGCGCCTCGCCCTGGCCCTGCAGGATCTCCTCGTCGGTGAAGTAGCCGGCCAGGCCCAGGCCGATGCCGCCGCCGTTCCAGCGCATGTCCACGATCACCCCTGGCACCTGGGCGGCCTCGAAGGTGTCGAGGGCCCGCTCGAACAGGCGCAGGATCAGGGCCAGGTCGTCGAAGTAGCTGTCAATGTAGATGTAGCCGACGCCCGACTCGCGGATCTCGAACTCGACCGGCAGCAGGGCGCTGCGCGCGTTCCTGAAGACCGAGGTCGCGGCGAAGCTCTGGCGCTCGGCGACGGCGGTGAGGGTCGCGCTCTGGGGCTGGCCGCCGGGGTTGGCGAAGGTGACCTCGGCCGCGGTGCCGACGGGGGCGCGCAGCAGGTAGCGGGCCTGCTGGTAGCGCTCGGCCACGTCGGACGAGAAGGGGCCGCCCTGGGCGCGCACGTCGGCCACGGCCTCGCCCGTGGGGCGCCCGTCGAAGGCGGTCAGCTCGGCGCCGACCTGCATGCCCGCCAGCGCGGCCGGGCCGCCCGGCAGCACATAGATCACCAGGAAGCGCCCATCGTCCAGCTCGCGCACGGCGAAGCCGTAGCCGCCCGCCGTGGCCTCGGCGAACAGGGCGCTGGCCACCTCGAAGTTGCCGCCCAGGTTGACGTGCCCGTCGCGGAAGGCGTAGGTGAAGTCCTGCATCACCCGGTAGAACTCCACCGGGTCGCCCGCGGCCTCGGCCCTGGCGGCGCGGGGCTCGAGCTCGGCCAGCACCGCGTCCCAGTCGGGCTCCTTGCCGGGGATGCCGATGAAGGCGTAGGTTTTGCGGGCCTGCTCGACCGTGCGGCGCAGGGCCTCGTCGTAGGGCAGGTCGCTGAGGTCGATCGCCGCGATGTTCTGCGGCTCGTAGAGGTCGAGGGTCTGCTCGGGCTCCCGGCTGATGGCGAAGGGCGCCTGGTCGAGGTCAATCACGCTGTAGCCGGCGGGCAGCGGGCCGACCGGGTCGTCGTCGGTGAAGAGCAGCCCGTCGGGCCCGAAGCCGGTGGGGAACCGCTGCTGGTCGTCGGGGGCCCAGACTACCAGCTTGCCACCGATCACCTCGCCCTTGCTGTCGGGGTCGTGGATGGTCGAGCTGAAGCTGCTGGCCCAGCCGTAGGAGCGGTCGTCACCCTCGGAGAAGACGCCGCCGGTCAGGTTGGGCGACCAGGCGACGTTGAAGATCTGCACGCCTGGGTCGTCGGCGCCGTCGTTGTCCACGTCGGAGGGCGTGCCGGCGGGGCGGGCGGGCAGCAGCAGCTCGTAGACGCCCAGGCCGGCGGGGCGGTCGAAGCTGATCGGGCCGAGGACCTGGCCCTCGAGCGGCAGCTCCCAGAGCTGGTCGCGCAGGGTGAAGCCGTGAATATCCACCAGGGCCACGGCCTGGTCGGTGTAGAGGTCGAGGATGTAGTCGGCCGTGAAGCGCATCTCGCCCCTGAGGGCGACGGGCCCATCGCCGGCGGGGGCGCTCGCCGGGGCGGCGGGGGCGGCGGTCGCCTGGCCCGCCGGCGCCGCGGTGGGCGCGATCGGGATGGGCGTCGGAGCCGCCGTCGGCGCGGCGGTGGGCGCGGGCGTGGGGGGCTGGAAGCTGCACGCGCCCAGCAGCAGGGCGGCGAGGGCGGCGAGGAGGGGGAGGCGGAAGATGGACATAGCTTTCCCTTGGGTGAGGGGGGCCGCTACCGGCTGCGGTTGACGCCGACGCGAGCGCAGGGGGCGGCGACGGGGCAGACCGAGCAGCGGGGCGAGGTAGGGTGGCAGATGTTCTGGCCGAGGGCGACGAGCAGGGTGTTGATCGTCAGCCAGTGGCGCCGGGGCAGGATGGCGCGCAGGGCCAGCTCGGTGGCCTCGGGGTCGCGGGTGCGCAGGTAGCCCCAGCGGTTGCAGATGCGGTGGACGTGGACGTCAACGCAGATGCCTGGCAGCCCGAAGCCGGCGGTGAGCACCAGGTTGGCCGTCTTGCGGCCGACGCCGGGGAGCTCGAGCAGGGCGTCGAGGTCGGCGGGGACCGCGCCGCCGTAGCGGTCGAGCAGGGCGCGGCAGATCTGGACGATGCTGCGGGCCTTGTTCCTGTAGAAGCCGACGGGGTAGATCAGCTCGGCGATGCGCTCCTCGCCGAGGGCGAGCATCGCCGCGGGGGTGTCGGCGGCGGCGAAGAGGCGCGGCGCGACCACGGCGGTGAGGGTGTCCCTGGTGCGCAGGCTGAGGATGGTGGCGACCAGGATGCGGAAGGGCGTGGCGCCCTCCTCGCCCATCTGGTCCACCAGGGGCTGGGCGTAGCGCGGCATCTCGGCGGCGAGGACGGCGAGGGCCTCGTCGATCGGGAAGGCCGGATGAACAGGGTTGGGGGCCTCTGTCATAGAAGTGTTACGTGAGGGGCGGCGCCGCAGCGTTTAGTGTATATGGATAGACCCGGATGCTATCATTCGCATCGTACCACGAACAGGCCGCGGGCGCCTGTCGGACGCCAGGAGCGAGGAGCATGGCGAAGATCCTGCTGGTCGAGGACAACGAGATGAACCGCGACATGCTGTCGCGGCGCCTCCAGCGCAAGGGGTACGAGGTGCTGATCGCCATTGACGGCGAGCAGGGCGTGGCCATGGCCCGCGCCGAGCAGCCCGACCTCATCCTGATGGACATGAGCCTGCCCGTGCTGGACGGGTGGGAGGCGACCCGGGCGATCAAGGCCGACCCGAGCACCATGGCCGTGCCGGTGATCGCGCTGACCGCCCACGCCATGGCCGGCGACCAGGAGAAGTGCGTGGCCGCCGGCTGCGACGACTACGACACCAAGCCGGTCGAGCTGGCCCGCCTGCTCGGCAAGATCGAGAGCCTGCTCCAGCGAGCATGATCTCACGGCTCCGCTACCCGCAGAAGTTCCTGCTGATCAGCCTGCTCTTTCTGCTGCCCCTGGCGGCGGCCATGGGCTTCATGGTCGCCGAGCAGAACGTGCGCATCGGCTTCGGCAAAGAGGAGATCGCGGGCGCGCGCTACCTGCGGGCCCTCAGCGAGGTCTACGGCGGGGCCCCGCGCCACCGCC
>DAOLDO010000872.1:0-3110 GCA_035327325.1 Chloroflexaceae bacterium
AGCCGATGAAGTCGCAGGGGATCAGCTTGGTGCCCTGGTGGATCAGCTGGTAGAACGAGTGCTGCCCGTTGGTGCCGGGCTCGCCCCAGTAGATCGCCCCCGTCTGGTAGCCCACCGGCGCGCCGTCGAGCCGCACCGACTTGCCGTTGCTCTCCATGGTCAGCTGCTGCAGGTAGGCGGGGAAGCGCCGGAGGTACTGGTCGTAGGGCAGCACCGCCACCGTCTCGGCGCCGAAGAAGTCGCCGTACCAGACGTTGAGCAGGCCCATCAGGGCGGGCAGGTTGCCCTCCAGCGGCGCCTGGCGGAAGTGCTCGTCCATGGCCCGGCAGCCGGCCAGCAGCTCGCGGAAGCCCGCCTCGCCGAGGGCCAGCATGGTCGAGAGGCCGATCGCCGAGGTCATCGAGTAGCGCCCGCCCACCCAGTCCCAGAAGCCGAACATGTTGGCCGTGTCAATGCCGAACTTGCCCACCTCGGCGGCGTTGGTCGAGACGGCGACGAAGTGCCTGGCCACCGCCGCCTCGTCGCCCAGGGCGCCCACCAGCCACGCGCGGGCCGTGCGGGCGTTGGCCATGGTCTCGAGAGTGGTGAAGGTCTTCGAGGCGACGATGAAGAGCGTCTCGGCCGGGTCGAGGTCGCGCACGCTCTCGGCGAAGTCGGTGGCGTCAACGTTCGAGACGAAGCGGAAGCTCAGCTCGCGCCGGCTGTAGTGGCGCAGGGCCTCGTAGGCCATCAGGGGCCCCAGGTCCGAGCCGCCGATGCCGATGTTGACCACGCTGCGGATCGGGCGGCCCGTGTGGCCGCGCCAGGCCCCCGAGCGCACCTGCTCGCTGAAGGCGGCCATGCGGTCGAGCACGGCGTGGACCTCGGGCACCACGTTCTGGCCGTCCACCTCGACCGTGGCGCCGCGGGGGGCGCGCAGGGCGACGTGGAGCACCGCCCGGCCCTCGGTGAGGTTGATCTTCTCGCCCCTGAACATCGCCTCGACGCGGCCCGGCAGGTCGCAGGCGCGGGCCAGGGCGACCAGCAGGGCGATCGTCTCGTCGGTGACGCGGTGCTTGCTGTAGTCGAGGAAGAGACCGGCGGCCTGGGCGGTCAGCCGCTCGCCGCGCCCCGGGTCGGCGGCGAACAGCTCGCGCAGGTGGGCGCCGGCCACGGCCTGGTGGTGGTCGCGCAGGGCCCGCCACTCGGGGCGGGCCGTCGGGTCGAGGGTGGGCTCGCTCATCTCGTGCTCCCCGTGCTCAGAGAGGTGCCACGAGGGGCATTATAGCGCGCCTCGGGGGGCGCCTGCGACGCGCTGCTCGCCCGTAGCTGGGGAGCGCGGCTAGACCCGGGCCCGCCCCTCGAGTGGCGTGGTGGCGGTCGCGCACGGGCGCTCTACGCCAAGGGCGCGGCAGACGGCGTCGGCGGCGCGCTCGGCCATGAGCCTGTAGGTGGTGAGCTTGCCGCCCACGATGCTGATCAGGCCCGCCACGCCATCGCGCGCGGCGTGGTCGAGCACTTCGAAGGTGCGGGCGGCCTTGCGCCCGTCCACGTGCTCGCCCGTCTCGGAGCTGGCCTGGGTCGCCGGGTCGAACAGCGGGCGCACCCCCGCCCACTCGCGCAGCACGGTGGCGTGGCGGATCGCCGGCAGCACCGCGCAGATCTCGCCCACGATGCGCTCGCGCTCCCACGGCTCGATCCTGGCGTCGAAGGGGTCGTCCGTGGGCACCGAGGTGGTGCCGGCCACGCCGTGGGCGCCCAGGGGGATGAAGATGTCGCCGTCGCCCGGCCAGTGGAGCCGGTTGATGATGCTGCGCGTCCAGCGGCCGTTGAAGCCGATCATCGCCCCGCGGCTCAGCTGCATCTGGTAGCGGACGCCGCCCAGGCCGGCCACCTGCGCGGCCCACGGGCCGGCGGCCACGACGGTCACCGCCGCGGCGACGTCCAGCTCGGCGTCGGCCCGCAGGTCGCGCAGGCGCGCGCCGACGACCCGGTCGCCCGCGCGGTGCAGGGCGACGGCCCGGTGGTAGCTGAGCACCCGCCCGCCCTGGGCGACGATGCCGGCCTCCAGGGCCGAGCCCAGAGCAAAGGAGTCGCAGGCGGCGTCGGGCACCGCGTAGGCCTCCCGCACCGCCGGGCTCAGGGCCGGCTCGCGCCGCCTGGCCTCGTCGGGGCCGAGGCGCTTGGTGGGGATGCCAACCCGGGCGCAGCTCGCGAGCCACTGCGGCACGAACCCCTCGTCGTCGGCGGGGGTGAGCACGAACAGGCCGCCCGTGTCGTCCACCGCCATGGGGGCGACCCGGCGCAGGATCTGGTGCTCCCGCCAGCACTCCGCCGCGCTGTTGCCGTCGCTGACGGCGTAGCGGGCACCGGTGTGCAGCAGCCCGTGGTAGCGCCCCGAGGTCCCCGTCACCACGCCGCCCATCTCCGCCACGGCGACCCGCATGCCCCGCAGGGCCAGGTCCCACGCGACGCCGAGCCCCGTCACGCCGCCGCCGATCACCAGCACATCGAGCTCCATGGGCCTCCCTTTCATCGTTCGCCGCCCGCAGCTACACGCCCTGTGCCACGGGAGGGGCGCGGGCGCGCCCTGGGGGCAGGTTCAGCGCAGCAGCGGCGCGACCTGCTCGGCGAAGATGTGCATGGGCTCGTGGTCGTAGGCGATGCGCGGGAAGTAGGTGATGAAGTAGGTGATTCCCGCGTCGCGCAGCTCGGCCAGGCGCTCGGCCACCTGCTCCGGCGTGCCGACGATCGCGTTCTTCTGCAGATCCTCGACGCTCCAGCCGTAGGTCGCCCGCACCTTCTCCGTGGCCCGCTCGAGGTCGTCGCCCGGCTTGAGGAAGACGATGTTGGCGTTGGATGACTTGATGATCGCGTCGTAGTCGCGGCCGAGCTGCGCGCAGTGGCCGCGCAGCACCTCGCACTTGTGGCGGACGTTCGCCGCGTCGCCGCCGAAGTTCGAGGCCATGCCGTACTGGGCCACCAGCTTGAGCGTCACCTGCTCGCCGCCCCCGCCGATCCCGATCTCATCGGCTGGCTGGACACCGGGTTGGCGGACCCGCCCGCGTTTCAAGCGTCCGACCTGCAAGCCCTGTTGCTGTGGGCGACCGATCACGACGTGTCGGACGTCA
>DAOLDO010000873.1:0-3108 GCA_035327325.1 Chloroflexaceae bacterium
GGGGGCCGGGGCCCGTGGGCGCGGGGCACAAGGGGCCGCGGCTGGGGGAGGGCGCCCGGGAGCCCCCCCACCGCCACGCCGGCCAGGAAGAGCATGGCGCTGAGGCGGGCCTTGGGCGGCAGCGGGGGCCGGACCGCCTCTTTGGCGAAGCCCGTGGGCGGCTTGATCTCGCCGGCCTCGAGGCGCCGCATGTACTCGGGGTCGTTCTCGAGCTCCTTGCCGATGCGCATCTGGACGAGGGCGGCCACGATCACGCCGGCCAGGGTGGCCGGCACGGCGATCATCATGATCTGGATCAGGCTGATGCCCGAGGGCGAGAAGAGGGCGATCATCGCCGCCATCGCCGCCGAGACGGGGCTGGCTGTGATCGCCTGCTGCGAGGCGATGGTCGAGATAGCGATCGGGCGCTCGGGGCGGATCTTGTTCTCGTGGGCCACCTCGTAGATCACCGGCAGCAGCGGGTAGAAGATGTGCCCGGTGCCGGCGCCGAAGGTGAACATGTAGGAGACGAGGGGCGCCACGACGGTGATCTGCCGGGGGTAGCGGCGGATAATCCGCTCGGCCACCCGCACCAGGAAGTTGATCCCGCCCGCGGTCTCCATCGCGGCGGCGGCCATCACCACGGCCAGGATGATCAGCATCACGTCAATGGGCGGGCTGGTCGGCGGCAGGCCGAAGACGACCGTCAGGGCCAGGACGCCGACGGCGCCCCAGAGCCCCAGGCCGACGCCGCCGGTGCGCGAGCCCAGGACGATGGCGGCGATCACAACCGCGAATTGCAGGACGAGCATGAGCGTCACGGTCTGTTCCTCCTTAGAGGTGTACCACTTGGTACGCTGGGCGGCCAAACGCCACTGTTTCGGCCGTCTTGATTGCCCAGGTCCAGTATAGGCCGCCGACGCACAGCTGTTGTAAAAGGTCTGTTCACGCACGGTGGCAGCGTGATAATTTTCACAATAGCACAATTGCCGCCCGATCGCCGTTGCGCTACTTCCCGCAACAAATGGCGGGACACGACGATCAGGTGCGGCGCGCCGTCGGGTGTGCTACCATGACCGGCAGGATGGCCCGCAGGAGCAGCCTATACAGCGTCTGTCACAGACCCTCAGCAAGATGTTCGTCGTCCTGGTGCTGCTGTTCGGCAGCCCGCCGCCCGTCTCTCTGCACCGGCTCAGCCGGCGCCCGCTGGTCGCCCTGGTGGCCACGGCCCAGCGGCGCGACGCCGACCCCCTGGCCCTCGGCGGGCCGGGGGACCCGCAGCGACTGGACGCGGCGTCGCCGACCCTTCCGGGCTGGTGGGGGCCGCCGCGGCGCGACGCGCAGGCGGGCGGGCGCACGTTCCACCCGGTGAAGGCGGCGTAGGCGGCCGCGGGGCGGCGACCCGGCCGGCCTACCCTGCCTGCTCCGCGCCGGGCGGCACGTCGGCCGCGGGGGTCGGATCGACCGAGACCCGCACCGCCTCGACCGCGAGGCCGGCCACCTGCTCGACCTGGAAGCTCAGGCCCGCGAGCCGGACCTCGTCGCCCACCTGGGCGGGGCGACCGAGCAGCGCGACCACCAGGCCGCCTACAGTCTCGACGTCGGGCAGCTCCTCGGCGTCCGGCAGTTCCAGGTTCGCGGTCTCGCGCAGGTCCTCGATCAGCAGGTCGCCGCGGGCGACCAGCACCCCGGGGCCGATCTCGCGCAGGGGCGGCAGCTCGGCGACGTCGAACTCGTCGCGCACCTCGCCGACAACCTCCTCGACCAGATCCTCGAGGGTGACGACGCCGGCGGTGCCGCCGTACTCGTCAATCACCAGGGCGATGTGGGTGCGGGTGCGCTTGAAGGCGGCCAGCACCCGGCCCACGGGCGCCGACTCGGGCACGACCGGCATGGGGCGGATCAGCTCGCGCAGGCTCACCCCCTCCGGCTTGGCCATGAGCCGGCCGATCGCCTCCTTCAGCAGGACCATGCCGACCACGTGGTCGAGGTCGTTGTCGTAGATGACGATGCGGGTGCGGCGGGCGGTGGCGAGGCGGCGCGGCAGCTCGGCGGGCGGCAGGGTGACCGGTAGGCCGACGATGCGCGGGCGGGGCGTCATCACCTGGCCCACGTGGCGGTCGCTGAAGTCGAAGATATTCTGTATGAGCTGCTCCTGCTGGCTGTCGAGCAGGCCGCCCTCGGCGCTCTCGGCCACGACCAGCTCCAGCTCCTCGGAGGCGTAGAGCCGTCGCTCGACCTTCACGGGGATGCGCAGCAGCCGCAGCAGCGCGTTGCCGATGCCGTTGAGCAGCAGCACCGCCGGGGCAAATACGCGCCGCATCACGGCCATGACGCCCGAGATGGCGAAGGCGGTGCGCTCGGCGTACTGGAGGGCCAGGGACTTTGGCACCATCTCGCCGATCACGACGTGGGCGAAGGTCATCAGACTGAGGGCGACCACCACGGCGATGGTGTGGGCGGCAGTGGCGCCGAGGCCGAAGAGGCGCCCGAGGGGCGCCTCGATCCAGTGGGCCACAGTTGCCTCGCCATACATGCCGAGCCCGAGGCTGGCCAGGGTGATGCCGATCTGGGCGGTGGCGAGGTAGCGATCCTGACGGATGGGGTCGTCGAGGAGCTGCTTGAGGCCCACGGCCGTCGCGTCGCCCTCCTGCGCGAGCTGGGCCACGCGGGCCGGGCGGACGCCGAGGATAGCGAACTCGGCGGCGACGAACAGGCCGTTGACCAGGATCAAGGCGAGGATGATCAAGCTGGGAAGCACGTACTCGACCATCAGCGCGCCTCCTCGGGCGGGGGCTCGCCGCCGGCGAAGCTGACCCTGGCGACGGCGTGGCCGTCCACCTGCTCGACGCGCAGCGCGGTCGCGGCGACGGTCACCTCGTCGCCCACGGTCGGCGGGCGGCCCAGGGTGTCGAGGATCAGGCCCCCGACGGTGCGGGCCTCGCCCTCGGGCAGGCCCAGCCCGTAGCGCTCGTTCAGGTCGGCGACCGCCAGCGCGCCGGGGACGACGACGCGGCCCTGACCCGCGCCGACCATAGCCAGGGGCTCGGCGTCGAACTCGTCCTCAACCTCGCCGAAGATCTCCTCGATCAGGTCCTCGGTGGTGATCATGCCGGCCGTGCCGCCGCG
>DAOLDO010000874.1:0-3106 GCA_035327325.1 Chloroflexaceae bacterium
GGCCTTCGTCGCCTGGGACCACCCCACCATGCCGTGGGACGGCGCGACCCTCTACCTGGCCGAGCTCGACCTGTCCGGCCCCCTGCCGGCCCTGGGCGCGCCGCGGGCCGTGGCGGGCGGGCCGGCCACCAGCGTCTTCCAGCCCGCCTTCGCCCCCGACGGCCGCCACCTGGCCTACGTCTCCGACCTCGACGGCTGGTGGCACGTCTACGTGCTCGACCTGTCCACCGGCGCCCACCGCCGCCTCACCGAGGGCGCCGCCGAGCACGCCCAGCCGGCCTGGGCCCAGGGCATGCGCGCCCTGGCCTGGGGCCGCGACGGCAAGCGCCTCTACTACCTGCGCAACGAGGGCGGCGTGCGCCGCGTCTGCGTGCAGCCCGTGGACGGCGGCCCCGCCCAGACGATCAGCGACGGCGAGGGCTACAGCTGGTTCGCCCAGCCCGCTGCCTCGCCCACAAGCGACGCCCTCGCCGGCATCGCCTCCTCGCCCACCGTGCCGCCCCGGCTCATGCTGGCCGACGGCGCTCGGGCCCGCGCCCTGCGCCGCAGCTCGGGCGAGCTCGTGCCCGAGGCCAGGCTGGCCGGCGCCATGCCGGTGAGCTGGTCGTCCGGGGCCGGCGCGGTCTACGGGGTGCTCTACCTGCCGCCCGGGTACGTGCCCGGCGGGGCCGGGCCGCGCCCGCCCGCCGTGGTGCGCGTCCACGGCGGTCCCACCGACCAGGCGACCAGCGCCTACAGCGCCGAGGTGCAGTTCCTGGCCACCCGGGGCTACGCGGTGCTCGAGGTGAACTACCGCGGCAGCACCGGCTACGGGCGGGCCTACGCCCAGGCCCTGCGCGGCGAGTGGGGCGTTGCCGACGCGGCCGACGCCATCGGGGCCGCCCGCTACCTCGGCGCCGCCGGCATCGCCGACCCGGCCCGCGTCGTGATCATGGGCGGCAGCGCCGGCGGCTTCACCGCCCTCGCGGCCCTCTGCCAGGCCCCCGAGCTGTTCCGGGTCGGCGTGGTGCGCTACGCCGTCAGCAACCTCTTTACCCTCGCCGCCGACACCCACAAGTTCGAGGCCCATTACCTCGACGCGCTGGTCGGCCCCCTGCCCGAGGCCGCCGCCCGCTACCGCGAGCGCTCGCCCCTCTTCCACGCCGAGCGCATCGCCACGCCCCTGCTGATCTTTCAGGGCGCCGATGATAGGATCGTGCCCCCCGAGCAGTCCGAGGCCCTCGTCGCCGCCCTACGCCGCCGCGGCGTGCCCCACGCCTATCACCTCTTCCCCGGCGAGGGCCACGGCTGGCGCAAGGCCGAGACCGTCGAGGCGTACTACAGGCTGATGGACGCCTTCCTGCGCCAGTATGTGATCTTCGCGTAGCTCGGCCCTGGCAGGGGCCGCCCCTGCCACCCCGTCTGTTCGTGGGAGGGCCGCCGCCCCCGCCTGCGGACTCCCCCACCACACCCTCCCGCGCGAGGGCTGCGCCCCTCGACCTCCTCCAGCAGTACGGCCCTGCTGTACCGGCGGCCCTGCTGCCATGCCCCGTGGGCGCTGCCGTTCAGGTCGCCCCGGCGCGGGCGCGCGCCCCGGCCGGTCCCACCGTCCCGGCGGAAGCTTGCCCGCTCTAGCCCGCCGGCGCCCCGATTCACGATCCCTGGAACATCCGTCGCCCCCGCGACGTCCTCCTCATGTGCCCCGGCCTCGCCTTACGGCGGGGCACACCGCCAGATTCCTGAGGGAGACTAAGGAGCGACCAATGTCCCTACGCCACGCGCTCGCGGCCGCCCTCCTCGTGGCGGCCCTCGCCCTCGCGGGCTGCGCCGCGCCCGCCGCGGGCTCCGCCGAGCCCGCCCCGCCGACCCAGATGCCCCAGGCTCAGACCGAGCCGCCAGCCGCCCCCCCGGCGGAGGAGACCGACGACCCTATGGAGATGAGCGCCGACACCCTGGCCGGCACCAGCTGGGCCCTCAGCGAGCTCGGCGGCGCCCCCCCCGTCGCCGAGGGCCGCCCGGCCTCCCTCGAGTTCAACGCCGAGGGGCGCGTCGCCGGCTCGACCGGCTGCAACCGCTTCATGGGCGGCTACAGCGCCACCGCCGCCGAGCTGACCTTCGGCCCGCTGGCCACCACCATGATGGCCTGCCCCGGCGCCTTGCAGGACCAGGAGCAGGTCTTCATCGAGATCCTGACTCACGCCGCGGCCTACAGCGTGGCCGACGGCACCCTCACCATCACCGCCGACGACGGCAGGACGATCGTCTTCACGGCCGCCTGAGCCGGCGCGGTCCGCTGGTCTTCCGCCCGGGGCGGCGCAGCTTGCTGCGCCGCCCCGCCCCTTGCCCGCTCCGGTAATCGCCCGACCCTATAATTGGGGCACTTGTCCATTGCTGTGGCGCAGGCCGGGGCCCTCGGCCGCCCGCGGAAGACCAGACCAACCGCCCATGCTACGTCGCGCCCAGGCGAGCCTCCAGGTCAAGCTGATCCTGGCCTTCATCGTGGTGATGCTCATCCCCACCGCCGCGATCTCGGCCTACAACCTGCTGCGCGTGCGCAGCGCCCTGCTCAGCCGGATCAGCGCCGAGCAGCTGCGCATCGTCGAGGCCCGCGCCGCCGCCGCCGAGAGCAGGATCAGCGAGGGCGGCGCCGACCTGCTCGCCATCGTGCGCGCCCCCGCGATGCGCCGCTTCGCCCGCGACCAGGTGGGCGCCCTCGACGAGCTGGCCGCGACCTTCGAGTCCTTCCTGCAGCAGTCCACCGGCCACTACAGCGGCGTCTGCCTGCTCGACCCGGGGGGCCGCGAGCTCCTCTGCGTGCGCGACGCCGGCGGCGCCTTGGCGCGCACGCCGGCGGCGCAGCTGGCGGGCCGGCCCGACGACCCCGCCTTCCGCGAGGCCCTGCGCCTCTCCGGCCTGCCCTTCGGTCGTCCGATCGCGATCGCCGGCGCCGGCGCCGCCGACGGGCTGCTCCGCTACGCCGTCCTCTACCCAGACGAGCACGGCGGCCCGGCCGGCGTACTTGTGCTCGAGGCGCCCCTCGAGCCGATCCTCTCCGTCCTGGTCGCTCCCGAGCCGGGCGTCAGCACCTACGTGGTGGACGCCGCCGGCTCCTTCCTGCTCACGGCGG
>DAOLDO010000875.1:0-3097 GCA_035327325.1 Chloroflexaceae bacterium
GGGAGCCCGCGGCAGCGCCCCACGGCGTCGGCCGGATCACCGCCCTGGCCCCCGGCCCCGGCGCGACCGCATGGGCCGGCACCGACGCCGGCCTGATCCTGCGCTCGGACGACAGGGGCGCCAGCTGGCGCGAGGCCGCCCGCGCGGGCGCGGGCATCGTCTGCATGGCCGCGACGGCGGCCGACGGGTAGACTGGAGGGCCCATGGCCAAGGCAGGGATCGTCTACGTGGGCACGACCGACGGGCTGGCGACCTACTCCGACCCTGGCGGCACCGGGCGCTGGCGCCGCGTGGGGCACAGCCTCGAGGGCCGGGCGGTGCGCGCCCTGCTCGCCGCCGACGCCCTCACCCTCCTCGCCGCCGTCAATGGCGCCGCCCTGCGCACCGCCGACGGCGGCCAGAGCTGGGCGGCCGCGCCCGAGGGCGAGGCCGCCGGCCTGCTTGACCTCGCCGCCGCCGGCGAGCCCGTGCTGGCGACCGCCCACGGCCCGGCAAGGTGGCGCGGCGAGCACGCGCCCGCCCCGGGCGCCGCGGCCCTGGCCCTCCTCGCCGGCAAGCAGGAGACCCTGATCGCCGCCATCGCGGGCGGCACCAGCCTGGTGCGCAGCGAGGACGGCGGCGCCTCGTGGGCCCCCGTGACCGTCGAGGGCGGGCTGCTCGGCGGGATCGCCGTCATCGCGCCCTCCAGCTACCACATGGACATCGCCTGGGCCGGCACGGACCAGGGCCAGCTGCTGCGCTCCGACGACCGCGGGCGCACCTGGCGCGAGGTGGGGCGCGAGCGGGCCGGGGTGCTCAGCCTGGCCGTCGTGCGGCTGGCGTAGGGGCCGCAGCCCCCTTCGCCCGGCCCGGGGCTACGCGGGGGCCCGCGCCCCCTACCCCCCCGCCGGCAGCGCGATGCTGAACGTGCTCCCCTCGTCCACCCGGCTCTCGAACCAGATCCGCCCGCCGTGGAGCTCCACCAGCTTGCGGGTGATGCTGAGGCCGAGCCCCGTGCCGCCCACCTCGTCGCGCAGCGGGTTGTCGGCCCGGTAGAAGGGCGTGAAGATGTGCGGGTGGGCCTCGGGCGGAATGCCCACCCCCGTGTCGCGCACGTCCACGCGGACCTCGCCGCCGCCGTTGCGCAGGGCCACGTGTACCGCCCCGCCCCGCGGCGTGTACTTGCAGGCGTTGCCGAGCAGGTTCACCGCGATCTGGGCCAGGCGCTGGCGGTCCCCCTGCACCGGGGGCAGGCCCGCCGGCAGGTCGAGGGCCAGGCTGATCTGGCGCTCGCGGAACTGCCCCTCGAGCACCGCCGCCACGTCGCGCAGCAGCTCGGCCACGTCGAGGGGCTCGACCCGCAGGGGGGCCTCGCCGGCCTCGACCCGCGACATGTCGAGCAGCTCGTCCACCAGCTGCACCAGGCGCACCACGTTGCCCTTGATCACCCGCAGGGGCTCGCCCTGGCCCTCGGCCACCTGGCCGAAGGTGCCGAGCAGCAGCATGTCCACGTAGCCCCTGATGCTCGTGAGCGGCGTGCGCAGCTCGTGCGAGACCGTGGCCACCAGCTCGCTCTTCAGCCGGTCGGCGGCCTCCTCGGCCGTCAGGTCGTGGTAGATCACCACGCTGCCCAGCTCCTCGCCGCGCGACGAGTGGACGGGCGCGCAGTGGGCTCGCACGGTGCGCTCGCCCACGTTGAACTTGCGCATGCGCTCCTCGCCGCCGGCCCCGCCGAGGGCCGCCGGCACGCCCGGCAGCTCGCCGATCGGCCGGCCGAGGAAGGCCTCGGCAGTGATGCCCAGGATGGCCTCGGCCGCCGGGTTGATCAGCCTGGTCAGGCCGTGGCGGTCGCCCACCACCACGCCGTCGCCGATGCTGCGCAGCACCGCCACCAGCTTGCTGGCCTCCTCCTCGCGCTGGGCCACGGTCAGGGCCAGCGAGTCGCTCTGCTCGCTCACGAAGCGATAGAGCTGGGCCTTGGCCAGAGCGATCGCCGCCTGGGCCGCCGCCGCCTGCGCGATCTGGGCGTGCTCGGCGGTGAAGTGGCCCACCCGCCCGTGGATCAGCAGCAGCACCCCCAGGGCCTCGCGCTCAAGCAGCACCGGCACGGCCAGCACGGCCCTGGCCACGCCGTCGTAGCTGCTGCGCACCTGCCAGCGCTGGTCGCGGGTGGTGTCGGGCACGATCGCCGGCTCGCGGTTGACCAGCACCCAGCCGGCCAGGCCCTGGCCCCGCTCGAGCACGCCGGGGGCCTCGCCCCGCTGGCGCTCGATGGTGGTGCGGTAGACCAGGTGGCCCGTGGTGGGCTCGACCAGCATGATCCCGCCCCGCTCGGCGCCGACGTGCTCGGCCACCAGGGCCAGGGTCTGCTCGAGCACCGTGCGCTCGTCCATGGTGACGGCCAGGGTGCGCGCGATCTGGTAGAGCACCTCGGCCCGGTCGCGGGCCCGGCGCAGCTCGGCCGCGCTGCGCCCGAGGTCGGCCGTAGCCGCCCCGACCCGCTCGGCCATGGTCGCGTACAGCTCGTTGTTCTCGATCGCCGCCGCCGCCTGGTTGGCCAGCAGCTCGAGCAGCGGCAGGGCCTCGCGCAGGGCCGCGCGGCGCGGGCGGGCCGCCGAGACGGTGAGCACGCCGCGCACCTCGTCGAGCTGGGTGGTCAGGGGCAGGGCCAGGTGTAGCTCGCCGGGCAGGCCACGAAACGGCAGGGCCGCGAGCTCGACCGCGTGGGTGCCCGCGGGCCGGCCCGCCTCGAGCCGCGCCGCCAGCTCGGCGTAGGGGAAGGCGAGGCCCTCGACCGCCCCGAGGCGCCTGCCGCTGGCGCCGAGGGCCACTGCCACCCGGGCCGCGCCGCTGGCCCAGTCCACCGTGCTGATCGCCACGCAGTCGAAGTCGCCCGCGCGCTGGGCCGCGCCGGCCACCTCCTCGAGGGTCGCCTCGAGCCGGGTCGCGATGCGCAGGCGGTTCGAGACGGCCAGCAGCCCGTGGAGGGCCGCCTCGCGGGCGATCTCCGGCTCGACGATAAGGCGGGCGCGCATCAGGTCGGCCGGGTTGGTCCGCGCCGCGATATCGGAAATGGCGATGGTCTCCTCGATCGGGCCGCTGCCGATGAAGGTGCCCT
>DAOLDO010000876.1:0-3096 GCA_035327325.1 Chloroflexaceae bacterium
GGCGAACGGAACGCCCTGATTGTACTGGGGCACATGGTCGGGGGCGAAGTTGGGGTCGCCGGCGTGGTGCAGGGCGACGAGCTCCCAGTTGCTGTTGAAGCACGGCGCGCCCGACGAGCCCCGCTCCGTGTTGGTCCTGTAACGAACCCGTGTCCCGTTTGCGTTCATCCCGATAACGGCATCGGTATCCAGGGCGAGTTTGAGCGGTTCGCCCTGGGGGTGCTGGACGATGAAGAGGGGCGAGCCAGGGCTGAGAGGGATGCTGGACTGCGCGCACGCGATCCAGCCGCGCGGGTGTGCCTCCGGCACGGTTCGCTCGCCGATCGGATGCGAGCCGGGCGCGCCTTCGACGCGCAGCAGCGCGTAGTCGAGCTCGTCAGGGCCGGGCTCGCCGGCGCCCGGGCGGCTATCAAAGGGGCTCGGCGGACTTGCGTCAATGAGCCAGTCGTCGGCCAGGCGGTACACCGTGCCCGAATTGAGGACCGTGCCGTCGGCGAGGCGTGTGTAGTCGAAGCGCAGGGCCACGTCGCGCGCCCTGGCCCTCGGCCTGTTGTGTGTGGTCTCCCCCCGCTCGCCGGCGATGACGGCCTCGACGACGTGGTAGTTGGTGATCACCACATCGGGGCCGAGCAGAAAGCCGGTGCCATAGGCCCGCCACTCGTTCGTAGCGACTTCAACCCGGCAGACCTGGGCCTCGATCGCGGCCAGCCGGGCGCGCCACGGGTCAAGATCGAGCAAGCTATTCGTTGACCTGATGAGCCGCTCGAGCTCGGGTGGGGGCGGCGTCGCCGGCGCGGCGCCAAGCTGCTGAGCGAACGCGAAGAGCTCGGGGTTTCCAGCGTTGCCCTCGCGCGCGGCGCGCAGCAGGTCGAGGTGCCAGCCCTCAGACTCGGCGGTCGTGATCAGCTCGAAGGCGATCTGCTGCAGATTGCGGCCGAGAGCAATGTCGGCAAGACGTTTGTCGAGCCCCATGCGCAGCAGCCGCTCCAGATCCGGCAGCGTGCTGTAGGCATCGCGCAGGGCCTCGCTGAACTGCCTGATCTGAGTGCCCGTCAGTTGCATAAAGCTGCACCTTCTGGCTGGACGGTTGCTGGAGCGGAGCGCGAGCGGTCTGGGTTGCCGATCATAGCATACTTTCCCGGCAGCCGGTAAACAGAGCTCAACCGAAACCAGGCGCGCCAACCGTTGACCGTGTAAGGCAACAGGTATATTATTGCCATACCATTTACTGTTGGTCTTATTGTCGTTACTGACCCCGTTCGCACACTGCCCCGCCCCCGGCGGGTTTTGCCGATCGCTCCCTGGCCATCAGCAGGCGGGGCCGCACTGATTTGCAGCCGAGTGTGAGCCAACCTATGGAGCTCAACGGGAACGAGCGTATAACGCTCAGAATGGCCTTGCTTGCAGCGTTTCCCGAGGAAGACAAGTTGCGCCTTATGCTTCGGGAGCGTTGTGATAAGCAGCTCGCCCTGATCACCACAGCGAACAATCTTGCGACGATCGTGTCGGACGTGATTGAGGATGCTGACAGCCAGGGCTGGGTCGAGTCTCTGCTCACCGGCGCCCGCGAAGCAAACCCCACCAATCAGAAACTACAGCAATGCGCCCGGAATTATGCCGAGAACATCTGGCGCGAGGCGCAGGAGCTTTACGATCGAGCGAGCGGCGAGCCAACTCCGAACAACTGGGACAATGCGGTCAAGCTCCTAGAACGAGTTGTCAAACTGCAAGACAACAGGTTGCCGGAGGATGCCGAGTGGTGGCGCGGGCGCGAGGCGCTGGACGGCAGATCGGCAACCGACCTCCTGAAGGAGGCCGACCAACAGCACCGGCTCGCCGAAGAGTACGAGACGGCCCGCGCCGCCGAGACACGCGGCGACTGGGCCCGCGCCATCGAGCTACTCCGGCGTATCACCGCCGCGAAGCCCGACTACCGCGATGTGCGGCAGCGCCTCCTCCACGCCGAGCGCCAGAGTCGCCTCGTCCAGTGGGACAACGAGGCCCGCGCCGCCGAGGCGCGCGACGACTGGGAACACGCTATCGAGCTGCTCGAGCATATCACCGCCGAGGAGCCTAACTACCACGATGCGCCGCAGCGCCTCGCCCGCGCCGAGCGCCAGAGTCGCCTTGTCCAGTGGGATAACGAGGCCAGGGCGGTCGAGGCGCGCGGCGACTGGGAACACGCCCTCAGGCTGCTCCACCGTATCGCCGCCGAGGAGCCGACCTACCGCGATGTGCCGCAGCGCCTCGCCCGCGCCGAGCGCCGGCTGCGCCTCGTCCGTTGGGACGAGGAGGCCCGCGCCGCCGAGGCGCGCGGCGACTGGGCCCGCGCCGCCAAGCTCCTGGGGATGATCAACCGCGAGGAGCCGGACGACCCCGGCGTCCGCGAGCGCCTCCCCCGCGCCCGCCGGGAGCTGCGGGAGCGCCGTAAGTGGCAACTCATTGACGCCGCCCGCGTCGCCGTCACGCTCATCGTCACACTCTTCGCGATGGGGCTGGCCCGCACAGAGCCAGTGCCTGTGGCCAGCCCGACAGCCTCCGCCGCCCTTCCCGCGCAGGCGCCCGCGCTCCAGGCCGCCACCACGGCGGTGTCATTCGCGACGCCCGCGAGCGCAGCCGCGGCGTCCCCCGCAATCATGATCAGAGGCTTCCACGTCACCCAGGGGGGTGAGACGGTCTTCGTCCCGCCGAATGTCGAGATTGACCGTGAGGACGGGAGCATTGAGTTCGAGGTGATCTTAAGCGGCCCGCCTGAGGGGCTGACCTTCGCCTGGGTGACGAGCAAAGGGGAGCGCTCGCAGCCGGTGTCCATTGTCGGCAACCCCACCTACAAATATGTAGTCCCCGAGGGCTCGGGGTCGAACAACCAGGTGGACGTCGTCACGGTGGAGGTTCTCAACGATGGCAAGCTCGTAGCGAAGGCGACTATTACCGTAGCGCTCTGAGAGTCGTGGCGAGCCCGAAATCACAATACTCACGACAGTAAGGAGGCTCACGATGCGCCCGTACCCGAGTCCAGCCACGCCGAGACTGCTGTCCCTGACGCTGCTCGCAACCATCCTCTTCGGGGTCGCGGCGTGTGGCGGGCCGCCCCCC
>DAOLDO010000877.1:0-3093 GCA_035327325.1 Chloroflexaceae bacterium
ACCTTCTCGCTACGTGCGCTATGAGCGGGCGGCCGCGGGCCGCGGCAGCGAGCTTCGCGGGGGGGGATGGCACCATGCATGATTGAGGGTAGCAGAAAAAGCTACCCGGGCGGAGCGGGAGAAGGGGCCGCCGCTGCCCGGAGTTCCCTGACAGGGCGGCCCGCCCTACGGCCGGGCCAGGCTGCGCGCCAGGTGGGCGCCCGTCAGCGAGCCCTCGGCGGCGCAGAGGTCGGCGGGCGTCCCCGTGAAGATCACGCGGCCGCCCTGGCTGCCGCCCTCGGGCCCCATGTCAATCACCCAGTCGGCCTGGCGGATCACGTCCAGGTGGTGCTCGATCAGGATGACCGTGTTGCCGGCCTCCACCAGGCGGTCAATGATGCCCATGAGCAGGCCGATGTCGGAGAGGTGCAGGCCCGTGGTCGGCTCGTCCATCACGTAGACGCTGCCCCGCTTGTGCAGCTCGGTCGCCAGCTTCAGGCGCTGGCCCTCGCCGCCCGACACCGTGCTGAGGGGCTGGCCGAGCCGCAGGTAGCCCAGGCCCACGTCGTTCATGGCCTGCAGCACCGCCCTGATCTTCTTCTCGTGGAAGAAGGCCAGGGCCTCCTCGGCGGTCATGTCGAGCACGTCGCTGATTGATTTGTCGCGCAGCCTGTAGGCCAGCACCTCGGCCTTGAAGCGCCTGCCCTCGCAGAGCTCGCAGGTGGAGGTGATGCCCTCCATGAAGGCCAGGTCGGTGTAGACCACGCCCAGGCCGTTGCAGTTGGGGCAGCTGCCCGCCGAGTTGAAGCTGAAGAGCGAGGCGCTGGCCCCGCTGGCCCGCGCGAATGTCTGCCTGATCTCGTCCATGATCCCCGTGTAGGTGGCCGGGGCCGAGCGGCTGTTGGCCGTCACGCGGGACTGGTCAATCGCGATCGCGTCGGGGTGCTGGGCCAGGAAGACCTCGTTGATCAGGGTGCTCTTGCCGGAGCCGGCCACCCCCGACACCACGGTCAGCACGCCGGTGGGGATGTCCACGGTGACGCCCCGCAGGTTGTGCAGGGTGGCGTCCCTGATGGTCATCCACCCGCTCGGCCGGCGCGTCCGCTCCTTGAGGGGCAGCTGCCGGCGCAGGCTGCGCCCGGTGAGCGTGTCGGCCGCCCTGAGCTCGGCGTAGCCGCCCTCGAAGACCACCTCGCCCCCGTGGGTACCCGCCCGCGGGCCCAGGTCCACCAGGTGGTCGGCGACGGCCATCACGTCGGGGTCGTGCTCGACCACCAGCACCGTGTTGCCCTTGTCGCGCAGCTTCTGGAGCAGGCTGGTCAGGCGGGCGACGTCGCGGGCGTGCAGGCCGACGCTCGGCTCGTCGAGGATGTAGAGCATCTCGGTCAGGCTGTTGCCGAGGTGGCGGATCATCTTCACGCGCTGCGACTCGCCGCCCGAGAGGGTCGCGGTCTCGCGGCTGAGGCTGAGGTAGCCCAGGCCGATCTCGACCAGGTGGCGCACGCGCTCTGCCAGGGCGGCGGCCACCCTGGCGGCGACGGGGTCGCTCAGCCCCTCCAGGAAGGCGAGGAGCTCGGTGGCCTCCAGGTCGGAGAGCTCGGCGATGGTGCGGCCGGCGATGCGACAGGCGAGGGCGGCCTGGTTGAGCCTGGCGCCTTGGCAGAGCGGGCAGGTCTGCGAGGTGGTGAACTGCGCGAAGATCGCCCGGTTGCGGTCGGACATCGCCGCCGCGTCCTTCTTGATGTAGGAGCGCGTGAAGCGCTCGACCAGGCCCTCGTAGTTCGCGCCGAACTCGCCGAACGAGACCTTCAGGTCGGCGCCGTGGAGCAGGGCGTGCAGCTCCTCGTCGCTGTACTGCTCGATCGGCTTGTCGTTGTCGAAGAGCCCCGAGAGCGAGTACAGCTTCCACATCCACTTGCCGACCTTGAAGTCGGGGTGCTGGATGGCCCCGCCGTTGAGGGACTTGCTGCGGTCGAGGAACCTGTCGAGGTCGAGCTGCACGGTCCTGCCGATGCCCTCGCACTCGGGGCACATGCCCTGGGGCGTGTTGAACGAGAAGGCGAAGGCCGGCCCGACGTGGGGCTGGCCGACCCGCGAGAAGAGCAGGCGCAGCAGCGCGGCGATGTCGGTGTAGGTGCCGACGGTCGAGCGCGAGCCGCCGCCGACCCGCTTCTGGTCAATGATGATCGGGGCGTTCAGGTGCTCGATGTGGTCCACGTCGGGCTGGCCGTAGTGGGGCAGGAAGCCCTGGACGAAGGCGGTGAAAGTCTCGTTCAGCTGGCGCTGGGCCTCGGCGGCGATCGTGTCGAAGACCAGGGACGACTTGCCCGAGCCGGACACGCCGGTGAAGACTGTGATTCGCTGCTTGGGGATGTCCAGGGTGACATCCTTGAGGTTGTTCTCCCGCGCGCGGTGGACGTGGATGAACCGCCGGTCCGTCATGCCTGCCTCCTTGGGCCACGCCATCGAGCGCGTAGCTGGCCGCCCGGCGGGGGCGACGCCCGGGCCGTGGCGCGGCGCGATCAGCATCGAGGGGACACAGGGTTGTACCACATGATCGGCCCGGGATGCGTCGGTCTGCGGACCGATTAGCACTCCTGTGCGGAAGCGAGCGGGGGGCGGGCGTGGTACAGTGGGGGCAGTGGACCGCCGACGACGAGGGACACTAGCCATGCCGACCATCCCGCTGAGCTTCCCCGGCGCCCAGGGCGCCGCGCTCGCCGCCCGCCTCGAGCTGCCCGAGGGGCCCCCGCGGGCCTTCGCGCTCTTCGCCCACTGCTTCACCTGCGGCAAGGACCTCCGCTCCGCCCACGCGATCAGCCGCGGCCTGGCCGCCGCGGGCATCGCGACCCTGCGCTTCGACTTCACGGGGCTGGGCGAGAGCGAAGGCGACTTCGCCGAGACGACCTTCGCCTCGAACGTGGACGACCTGGTGGCGGCGGCCGAGTTCCTCGCCGCGCACTACGAGGCGCCCGGCCTGCTGGTCGGGCACTCCCTCGGCGGGGCCGCCGTGCTGATGGCGGCGGCGCGTCTGCCCGCGGCCCGGGGCGTGGCGACGATCAACGCGCCGGGCGAGCCCGGCCACGTGCTGCGCCTGCTCGAGCCCGCCCGCCC
>DAOLDO010000878.1:0-1646 GCA_035327325.1 Chloroflexaceae bacterium
GGCGGGTACGCCTGCTGGAGGAGCGGGGCTACATCAAGGGCTACACCGCCCTGCTCGACCCGCTGCTGCTGGAGCTGACGGTGACGGCCTTCATCTTCGTCGAGTCGAACGCCGGCTGCGACCTGGATACGCTGGGGCGCTTCCTGGGGGGCCTGCCGGGGGTGCAGGAGGTCGCACACCTGTTCGGCGAGTGGTGCTTCCTGCTCAAGGTGCGCGCGGCCAGCCTCCAGACCCTCGAGCAGATGGTCTACCAGGACCTGCGCAAGCACCCGGACGTGCGCCGCACCCAGACGACGCTCTCGTCGTCGGCGGCCTTCGAGACCACGAGGCTGCCGCTCAAGGCGCCCGAGGCCGCCCTGTAGGGCGCCACGGCCGCGGCGGCCAGTCATGCGCGTGCCCGCGGGGCACACACGGAGGAGATTGCCATGCACACCTCCCGCTATGAGCAGCTGGAGCGGGCCCGGGCCCGCGAGGCCGACCGCCGGATGGTCTTCGCGGCCCTGCGCCAGCGGCGGGCGCGGACGATGTCGCGCCGCATCTTCGCGACCCTGATGTGGCTGCTTGGAGTGACCCGATGAACCCCTCGCCCCGCGCCGGCTACACCCTGGCGATCCTGGCGGCCCTCTCGTGGGCCGCCACCAGCCCCGGCCTCTCGTTCCTGCTCGAGCGCTACGACATCCCCGCCCTGACCCTGGCCTTCTGGCGCGATGCCTTCATCGCCGTGGCCTGCCTGGCGGGGATCGGCCTGGGCGCTCTGATCTCGGGAAGGGGCCTGCCGCGCCTGAGCGGCGCCGAGCTGCGGGGCTTCGCGGCGACGGGGGCGATCAGCGTGGGGCTCTACCACGCCCTGTTCGTCACCTCGATCGCGCTGAACGGGGCGGCCATGGGCATCGTGCTGATCTACCTCTTTCCGGCCTTCGTGACCGTGGGCGCCCGGCTGATCTTCAAGGAGGCGATCGGGCCGACGCAGGTGGTGGCCCTGGCCCTCGCCATCATCGGCTGCGGACTGCTGGTGCGGGTCTACGACCCGGGCGTTCTGCGGGTCTCGTGGGTAGGCACGCTGGTGGGCATCGTCTCGGCGGTGGCCCACGCGGGCTACGTGCTCTTCAACCAGCGGGCGATGACCAGGCACAGCCCGTGGCTCTCACTGGCCCTGACCATGAGCTTCGGCTCGCTGGCGCTGCTGGCCCTGGCCGCGGCGGTGAACGGGCCGGCGAGCCTGGCCCAGGTGGGGCCGGGGCTCACGCCCTGGATGATCGTGCTGGGGCTCTCGCTCGGGCCGACGCTGGCGGGCTACGCGCTGTTCACGAGCTGCCTGCGCCACCTGCCGGGGCGCGTCGCCAGCCTGATCATGGTGATCGAGGCGCCCCTGGCGACTCTGGCGGCCGTGCTGCTGCTGGGCGAGCGCCTGGAGCCGGCCCAGGTTGTGGGCATGGCGCTCATCCTGGCGGCCGCGGTGCTGCCCGGGCTGGGGCTGCGGGCGCCGGGGGGGCGGCCCGCGGCGGCCACGGCGGACTAACTGACGAGGCGGGCGGCCACGCCGGGTGGGCGACCAGGTTGGGTCGCCACGATGTGGGCGACCAGGTTGGGCCGCCACGATGTGGGCGACCAGGTTGGGTCGGCACGATGTGGGCGACCAGGTTGGG
>DAOLDO010000878.1:1746-3071 GCA_035327325.1 Chloroflexaceae bacterium
CGATGTGGGCGACCAGGTTGGGTCGCCACGATGTGGGCGACCAGGTTGGGTCGCCCCTACTGCGTCGATTGGGGGGCGGGCGCCACGCAACGCGGGCGGTCACGCCGGGGCGCGCCGACCCGGCCCCATCGCGCCAGACGGCGCCCCGGTTCTCCGTCTACTCGCGGGGGCGGGGGGTGGGGGGAACCGGGTTCCCCCACTCAATACCCGTACTTGGCCCAGAAGGCGCGCTGGTGCTCGCCGGCGGCCCGCTCGATCGTGCTCGAGCTGACCATGTTGAGGCGCACGAGGATCTGACCCAGGCTGTAGCGCTGGTTCTTCTGGTCGAGGCGCAGCTGCTCGGCGAGGGCCAGCTCGAGCTGCTGGGGCGTGATGTAGCCCTGGTCAACCAGGTACTCGCCGAGGACCTGGGGGGCCACGCGCAGGCGGCTGCGCTCCTGCTGCTGCATGATCAGGGCGTGGGCGAGCTTGCTCGGCGTGATCAGGCCCTGGCGTAGGAGGAGCTGGCCCAGGCGCCGGTCGGTGGTGATCGGCGTGCCGTTGTTCTGCACGCGCAGCACCTCGCGCAGCTCGGCCGGGGTGATCGCCCCGATCGCCACCAGGATGTCGCCCAGGAGGCGCGCCCGCGGCTGCTCGTGGAAGTGGGAGGTCTTCACGTCCGAGAGGAGCCGCATGGTGTGGATCTCGCTCAGCCTGGTCTGGGCGGCCTTGTTGGCGGGCTCGACGGCGAGGACGGCCTCGAGGTAGGACTCCTGAATCTCCTGGTTCTCGGGGGCGAGGACGGCGGCACGCTCGAGGCAGTCGCGGCGCTGCCGCGGGTCGTTCACCAGGCGGCTGAGCGAGAGCCACGCGTCGAGACACTGGTGGCCATCGACAAGGTGGGCGCGCAGTTTGGCGAGGTTGTCGCGGTGCGGCGCGATCTGGGGGCAGGGGATGGGGCACTGCTTCATACGCTTCCTCGTTGACGCCGGGTGCCATCTCGCTCATATTATGTATGGATCTAACATTATACACTGGAGCGCAACATGTCGTCTAACACAAGGGTAATCGCGTTCGCGCTCACGGGCCTGGGCAACATCGGGCGGACCTTGCTCGAGCTGCTGAGCGTGCGCGAGGAGGCCATGGCGGCCCGCTACGGTCTGCGGCTGCGCTGCGTCGGGGTGGCTGACTCGAGCGGCGCGGCCCTCGACCCGGCGGGCCTGGACATGGGCGCCGTGGCGGCGCTCAAGCGGGCGGGCGGGCGCGTGGCCGACCTGCCCGAGCACGCCCCTGGCCTCGACGCGGCCGAGCTGGCGGGGCGCGCCGGGGCCGATCTGCTGCTCGAG
>DAOLDO010000879.1:0-1538 GCA_035327325.1 Chloroflexaceae bacterium
CGGCCCCGGCCGCTGGAGCAGGAAGAGCAGCGCCGGGATGGCGAGGATGGCCAGCACCGCGAACACGCCGTTGAGGATGACGCCGCGCCTGGCCGAGCGCCGGCCCTCGGCGAGCTGGTAGTCGGTCTCGCTCGGCGGGGCCTGGGCGATGTCCGACAGGTCGAGGGCCAGCCACTTGATCGCGTCGGGCTTGCCGCGCGGCACCAGACCGCGGCGGTCGTCACGGTGGAGGCCGCGGGCCTCCTCGAGCAGGCGGGTCAGGGCGCGACGGGCGACCTCGTCGGGGTCGGCACGCTTCACCGTACCGCCGCGAACCTGGGCCTCGGCGTCGAGTGCGCGCTGGGTCTGCTGGCGGTCAGCTTCATAAATCGCGTCGAAGAGCTCGCGCTTGTCGGCGGGCAGGGCGGCGATGCGCCGGCGGGCCTCCTCGGCCTGCTCGGCGGCGCGGCTGAGCCCTTCGAAGGGGTCGCCGCCGGCCTGCGCCTCGCCCGAGGCGGCGAGCAGGGCCTGCTGGGCCTCGAGGTAGGCGAGCCAGGCCCGGTAGGAGCCGAGCACGTCCTGGCGGTAGCGGGCCTCCTCGCGCTGGTCGATGCTGCTCATGGGCGCTCCTCGGGGATGGTCACGATCAGGCTGGACTGTCCTGTGGCAAGTGGCAGCTCGACGCCCCAGGCCGGCATGCGCACGCGCAGGGCCTGCCCCGGCCAAATGTCCCGGCTGAGGCTGACTGCGCCCTGGCTGTCGGTGAGCCCCTCGGCGAGCAGGTCGCCGAAGACATTGAGCAGCTGGACGCGCACCCGCGCGATCGGCTGGCGCAGGTCGGGCGTCGGGCTCGCAAAGCCGGGGACGCTGCCCCCGCTCGCCGGCCGGTCGCTCGCGACCACGGCGACCGCGAGGACAAATGGCACGCGCGCGATGGGCGCTGGGGCCGGCGGCGGCAGGGCCGGGTCGAGCGCCGTCACCACCACTCGGGCGGGGCTTGTGCCGGGGCCGCTCGCGCTCGTCGGAGCGGTGATCGGGTCGGAAGCGGTGGGTGCTGTGGCTGCGCCTGGTTGTTGGGATGTGGGGCTGGGCGTGATCCCGGCGGACCCTATGGGCGCGGCCTCCCCTTCCGCCGGCGCTGCGTCCTCGTCGACGCGCAGAAGATCCGACCAGCGCACCCAGCCGGGCAGGATGCTCGCCTCGGCCTCGACGCTCACCCAGAGGCCGCTGACGGGGCCGCGCACGGACACGATCGTCTCGGGGGCGAGGGTGGCCAGAGCGGTCGCGCCGTCGCGCGGCTCGTGGCGCAGCACCGTCTCGCGGAGGATGATCGCCGGGCCGGCCGGGATGCTGTCGCGCGTCGCACTGCTGCCCGCGGGGCTGCCGCTCCCGCTGACGGGTGCCCCGCCGCTCCCGCCGCTCGCGGGCGCCCCACCGCCTGCTGGCGGGCTAGCCGGAGCTCGGGCGGCCGTAGCCGTCGGTGTGGGCGTGGGGATGTTTGCCTGCTGGCGAATGGTCTCCTCAAGCTTGCGAGCCAGCTCGCTGGCCAGGGGCGCGAC
>DAOLDO010000879.1:1638-3066 GCA_035327325.1 Chloroflexaceae bacterium
TCACCCCGGCCTTGACCGGGACGAGCAGGTAGTCGTGGTCGCCGCCGGGGCAGGCGTCGGGGCGCGGCTCAGGGCAGATGAAGGAGAGGTCGTAGACGACGCCGATAGCGATCGGGCTGGCCGTATCGAACGACCAGTTGTTCTCCAGCGCATCGGGGGCGGGCGCGTTCCCGGATGCCTGCGCCGTCTGGCTCGGCGGCACGATCTCCCGCCTGACCTCGATGCGGTATTGCTCGGCGCTGGCGGGGCGCGGGTCGCGGTTCTCGACGCGCAGGATAACGGGGCCGACGACCGCTGGGTCGAGGGTGAGCGAGACGGTGCCGCTGGCGACGAGCGCCTCGCCCTGTCGCGCTGAGAGAACCAGGTCGAGCCCTGCCGTCGCCCGCGCCGTAATTACCGTCTGGATCGACGCCTCCTCAGGCAGGTCGAGCCGGTAGAAGTCCTGATCGCTTTCGGGCACGATGGTGTACGGCCCGCTCACCGCGTCGAGGGGTAGGGGGCAGGCCCGGGCCGGGGTGTCGTTGGGCTCGCAGGCGTCGGGGCCGACCCGGGTCGTCGCGGGTGTGGCCGCGGGCGCGTCGGTACCTGGCTGCGCCGTTGGCGCCGGCGGGTTGGGCGCGACCGGCTCGGCTGACGTCGCCGCCGTGACGATGGGCGTGACAACGACGGGCTCGCCGAGGATCGGCGTCTCCTCAAGCTGGGCGCTGGCTACCTGAGCGTGCGGCGGGCCGACTAGAGCCGCGGCGACGGCGGTGAGCAGAAACAGGAGCGTGGCGTATCTCATGGCTGGCGACCTGCGTGGGCATTGTTCAAAGGTGCGACATCAGCGGCGGTGGACTCGACCCAGCGGGTCTCCTGGCGGCCGGTGAGCGGGTGCGCGGGGTGCTGGAAGGCGTGCCGGTAGCCGTCGGCAGTCTGGACCGAGCCCATGTACTGCCAGTCGGCGCCAGTGGACGGGTTGGGCATCGGGTTGACCTGGCTGGCGGCGTAGACGGCGTGCAGATGGGTCGGCGGCAGTGGCGTCAGCGGAGCGTTGGCCGGCTGCGCGCTGCTCGGGCCGGCAACGCCAACAGCGCCGGCGGCGACGGCAGGGTTGGAAGCGCCAGAGGCGGGAGCGCCGAGGGTGCCGGGGCTACCAGCAGGGCCAGCGGCGCCGGGACTGCCGGCAGGGCGGGGTGTCCCGGCCGCACCGGCGGCTCCAGCAGAACCGGCGGCGCCGGGTGTGCCGGCAGGGCCGGGCATGCCGCTTGGGCCAGGTACGCGGATCGGGCTGGCGGGAGCCGGGGCGGGTGGTGGCCCCGCCGTCGGCCCGCCGCTGCGCCCGGCACCGCCGCGTGGGGGCGTCCCGCCGCCAAAGCCCGCGGTGTCGCGCTCCATCTGGAGGCGGGCGGAGCGCCAGGAGTGGCGCGAGCGGTCGCCGGCGTAGAC
>DAOLDO010000880.1:0-3056 GCA_035327325.1 Chloroflexaceae bacterium
GGCGGCCACGGCTGCGGCCGCCGCCGCCGAGGGTGCCCGGGTGCTTCTGGCCAGCGTCGGCCCGGCCCACCAGGCGGCCGCCCTGGCCGGCGCCGCGGCCGCCCCCGAGCCCCAGACCATCGCCCCCAACCTCGACCTGTGGTGCCTCGACCCTCTGGCCGACCTCTCCGCCGTCTGGGGCGCCCTGCGCTCGCCCGGCGGCCCGCCCGTCGTCGGCGACGAGCTGCCGATCATCCCCGGCAGCGATCTGTTCCTCGCCGCGACGCGCCTGCGCAAGCTCGAGGGCGGCTACGACCTGGCCTGCGTGGACGCCGGCCCCCCCGAGGCCCTGCTGCGCTCGCTCGGCGCGCCCGACACCTTCCGCTGGCTGGTGCGCCTGCTGATCGGCCTCGACCGCGGCCCCGGACGCTCGAGCGCCTCGGTGGCCAGGGCGATCATCCCCACCTCGCTCCTGCCGATGGCCGGCGACTGGCTCGGTCGCATCCAGGACGCGCGGGTGCAGCTCGAGGCCCTGCGCGATCAGATGACCGCGCCCGAGGGCGTTCAGGTGCGCTATGTGATGGGCGCAGACCGCGGCTCGCTGGCCGAGGCCCGCGTCGCCGTGCCGGCCCTGCAGCTCTTCGGCCTGGCCGTCGAGTGCCTGGTGGCCGGGCCGACGCTGCCGGCGGGACTGGCGGGCCTCGAGGTCCTGGCCGCTGAGCAGGCCGCCGCGATTGACGAGGCCGGCGCGGTCTTCCACGGGCGCGCCGTCTACAGCCTCGATGCCGGCGCCACCCCCGGCGGGGCCGAGGCCCTCGCGGCCATCGGGGCGCGCATGTACGGCGAGGACTCGCCCCTGCCAGGGCCGCCGCCCACCGCGCCCGTCGCCCTGAGCGGCCCGCCTGAGCCCGCGGTCGCCCTCAACCTGCCCGGCCTGCCCCGCGAGCAGCTCGGCCTCACGCTCAGCGGCGACGAGTTGATCGTCAGGGCCGGGCCCTACCGCCGCCACCTGCTGCTGCCCGAGGGCCTGCGCGGGACGACGGCGATCAAGGCCGCCCGTCAGGGCGAGACCCTCGTGATCCGGCCGCGCGGGTAGCACGGCTCGCCGCCATGTCGCGGGTTCGACGGACCGTACGGACGCGGCACGGCCCGTCCCGACAGCCCTCATCGTGATCGATCCTGAGCAGTAGAGGCTCCTACACTATGGCAAAGCAGCCAGTCTCACTCGGCGGCCGGGTCGCCGTGATCACGGGCGGCACCCGGGGAATCGGGCGGGCCATCGCCGAGCGCTTCGGCGCCGCGGGTGCCCGCGTCGTCGTGTCGTCGTCGCGGCCAGAGGCCGTGGAGCGGGCCGCCGCCGAGCTCAGGGCCCGCGGCGTCGAGACCACGGGCGTCCCCTGCGACGTCGCCGAGCGCGCCCAGGTCGAGGCCCTGCTCGCCCGGGCCCTCTCTACCTACGGGCAGGTGGACGTCTGGGTCAACAACGCCGCGATCTCGGGCCCCTTCGCCGCCACGGTTGACGTGCCCGAGGGGGCCTGGGAGCGCGTGATCCAGGTGAACCTGCTGGGGTGCTACTACGGCTGCGCGACCGTGCTGCCCCACATGCTCGCGCGGCGCTCGGGCAAGCTGATCAATCTGACCGGCGGCGGCTACAAGCGGGCCCAGCGCTTCCTGAGCGCCTACAGCGCCTCGAAGGCCGGGATCGTGCGCCTGACCGAGGGCCTGGCCCGCGAGCACGCGGACGAGAAGTCCGTGTCGATCAACGTCCTGGCGCCCGGCATCGTTGACACCGATATGACCAACGAGTGGGAGGCCGTCGGCAGGGCCGCCGAGGCCCTGAAAGCCTTCCCCAGGGTCAAGCGGATCTTCGGCACCACCGCCGAGGAGACGGCGGAGCTGGCGCTGCACATGGCCGGGCCCGCCACCGACGGCGTGTCCGGCAAAGTCTTCGAGGTGATGCCGCGCCACCGCGCCCTCTGGCGCCTCGCCACGGCCGCCGTCGGGCGCCGCTAGGCGCGAGACCGGGAGGCCGGGAGCCAGATCGCCGGGGGCGAGCTTGAGCAAGAAAGGAGCCGAGGGTGCCAACGCTGAACGAGCGCATCGGCGAGGTGGTGAAGCGCAAGCGTGTGCGCGACCGGCTGACCCAGGCCGACCTGGGGAGCCGGATCGGGGTCAGCGGCTCGTACATCTCGAGCGTCGAGGCGGGCACGACCGGGGTGCGCATAACCGAGCTGGAAGGGCTGGCGACGGTCTTCCGCACCACGGCGATCGAGCTGATCAACGAGGCCGCGGGCAAGGACAGCTACAACTTCAGCGCGTCGAACCGCGAGCGCGACGCCTTCCTGACCCTCTACGACAGTCTGAGCGGCGAGCACAAGAAGATGGCCAGGGCCTTCCTGCTCTTCCTGCGCGAGCTGGAGCTGCGGGGCGAGGAGGAGGGGGACGGCTCGCTCGGGTGAGGCTTGCTCGCTGCGCTTGCGCCCGAGCGTCACCCCGGCGCGCAAGCGCAGCAAGCCTCGCCCTGCTACGGCGCGACGACCAGGCTGGTGACGGTCGCCCAGGGGCTGGCGTTGCCGGCCTTGTCGAGGGTCTGGACGCGCACGTGGTATTGACCCGGGGCGAGGGCGTCGGTCTTGACCGCGGGCTCGGCGGTGAACCACTCGCTGGTGCCCGCGGGGTCGGCGCCGATGTAGACGCGGTAGCCGGCGACGCCGGAGAGGGCGTCGGCGGCGGGGGCCCAGGTGACGGCGACGGCGCCGGGGGCGGCCTTCAGCGGGGCGAGGGGGGCGGGCGGCGCGGGCGGGGTCCTGTCGAAGCCGACGGGGCCGAAGCTGGCGACGGTCTGCTTGCCGTCGGGGCCCCAGACCCGCACCTGGAGGGTGCGCATGCCCTCGCCGCCGTCGGCGAGCTGGGCGTAGCCGTCCACGGCCCGGGCGAACATCGGGCTGTCGGCGGCGGGCTCCTGGTCCCAGGACTGGCTCAGGCCGCCGCCCGACCACCTGGTGGTGAAGGCGATCCGCAGGTCGCCATTGTGCCACTGTCCGGGCCTGGCCTCGCTCTCGAAGAAGATCTCGGGG
>DAOLDO010000881.1:0-3054 GCA_035327325.1 Chloroflexaceae bacterium
CTCGACGTGACGATCAGCGAGGCCGAGGACAGCGCGGCGGCCACGGCGGCCCTGGCCGGCGGCGGCTTCGACTGCATCCTGCTCGACTACCAGCTGCCCGGCGTTGACGGGCTCGAGGTGCTGCGCCAGCTGCGGGCCACGGGCGACCGCACCCCGGTGATCATGCTGACGGGCCAGAGCGACGCCCAGGTGGCCGCGGCCCTGATGAAGGCCGGGGCCACCGACTACCTGGCCAAGGGCCAGCTCGGCCCCGATGGCCTGGCGAGCAGCCTGCGCAGCGCCCTGCGGGTCACCCGGGCCGAGGCCCAGGCGGCCAGGGCCGAGACGCAGCGCCAGGAGGCCGAGGAGGCCCTGCGCCACTCGGAGCATCTGCTGGCCACGACCCTGCGCAGCATCGGCGACGCCGTGATCGCCACAGACGCCGAGGGCGCGATCAGCTTTATGAACCCGCTCGCCGAGCGGCTCACCGGCTGGAGCGGCGAGGCCGCCGTTGGCCAGCAGCTGCACATGGTCCTGCCGATGCTCGACGGCGCCACCGGCGAGCGCCTGCCCAGCCTGGCCGACCACGTGCTGCGCAGCGGCGCCGTGATCGAGAGCGTGGACGGGGCCCTGGTGGAGGACCGCCAGGGCCGGCGCTTCCCCGTGACCGGCAGCGGGGCGCCAATCAAGGACGCCCACGGCGAGCTGCTGGGCGTGGTGGTGGTGCTGCGCGACATCACCGAGCGCGTGCACCACGAGCTGCGGCTGCGCATCCTGGCCGAGCTCAGCCAGTGCCTGGCCTCGTCGCTCGACTACCACGAGCAGCTCGAGAGCCTGGCCTGCCTGGTGGTGCCCCACCTGGCCGACTGCTGCGCGGTGGACCTGCTCGAGGACGAGGGCGACGTCGAGCGGGTGGCCCTGGTGGCAGCCCACCCGCGTCTGGCGGCCGTCGGCGACGAGCTGCTGGCGACGGCGAGCGAGGTCAACGGGCCACGCGGGGCGCCCTTCGGCCGGGCCCTGGCCCGGCAGGGGCCCCTCGCCGCGATGCGGGTGCCCCTGGTGGTGCGCGGGGCGAGCCGCGGCGCGATCAGCCTGGTGCGGGCGGGCGGGCAGGGCCCCTTCGACCCCGACGACGTGGCCTTCGTAGAGGAGCTGGCGCGCCGCGCCGCCATGGCGATTGACAACGCCCTGCTCTACCGCGAGGCCCAGGAGGCGGTGCAGATCCGCGATGCCTTCCTCTCGGTGGCCTCCCACGAGCTCAAGACGCCCCTGACCTCGCTGCTCGGCTACATGGACCTGCTCAAGCGGCGGGTCGGCCTGGGCACCACGATCGGCGACCGCGAGCTGCGCCGGATCGAGGTGGCCAACGCCCAGGCCCACAGGCTGCACAAGATGGTCACCTCGCTGCTCGACCTCTCGCGGCTCCAGACGGGGCAGCTGAGCATCGAGCAGGCCCCGGTCGAGCTGGGGGCCCTGGTGAGGCGGATCGGCGAGGAGCTTGAGCCGACCCTGAGCACGCACCAGCTGAGCGTGGTGGTGCCGAGCGAGGGGGTGACGATCGTCGGCGACGAGCTCAGGCTCGAGCAGGTGATCCAGAACCTGCTCAGCAACGCGGTCAAGTACAGCCCCTACGGCGGCCCGATCAGCATCAGGCTGAGCACCGACGGCGAGTGGGCGCGGCTGGCGGTGCAGGACAAGGGCCTTGGCATCCCCCGCGAGTCCCTCGACCATATCTTCACGCGCTTCTACCGCGCGGCCAACAGCGAGCGCTACCAGGTGGTCGGCATGGGCGTCGGCCTGTTCGTGGTCAAGCAGATCAGCGAGCTCCACGGCGGCCGGGTGGAGGTTGAGAGCGTCGAGGGCGAGGGGAGCGCCTTCACCCTCTGGCTGCCCCTGGCGCCGCAGGCGGCCGCGAGCGCCTATGCCGCCGACAGCCCGGCCGTGGCGCCGTAGGGCCGGGCGCGACGCGGGGCCGGCGCGGCCACGGGGCGTGGTATACTGCGGGCGGGCGCCGCACAACCGGCGCCGGCGGGGCGCGCCCAAGTGGCGCGGCAGGCTCGACCAGGCGCCACCCAACCCGCCCAGCACCCCCCGCCTCCACCTTCACCCCGGCGCCAGAGACCAGTGACCTATGGCTGACCGTCTCGACCCCTGGCCGGCAGACCTGCCCGCGAGGCGGAGACGACACCCAGACCAGGTGAGCAACGAAGCACACCCCAGGCTGCTGACGGCGCTCCGGCGCGCGGCGCGCCTGGCGGGGCTGCTGGCGATGACCCTTGGCGCCCTGGTGCTGAGCGGCTGGGCCCTCGGCCTGCCCGCGGCGACAACGGTGGCGCCGGGTCTGCCGCCGATGATGCCCAACACGGCCGTGGCCCTGGCCATGGCGGGCCTGGCCCTCTGGCTGCGGCAGGCGACCCGCCCGCCGGCCCTGGCGCGCCTGAACCGGGCCGCGGCCTACGCCCTTGCCGCCGCCATGGCCCTGCTGTCGGCGCTCACGCTGGGCGAGTACCTGCTGGGCTGGCGCCTGCCCATTGCCACGGCCCTGCTGCCGCCGTGGGCCGAGCAGGGGCCCTACCCGGGCCGGCCGCCCTTCAACACCGCCTTCAGCCTCGGCTGCCTCGGGCTCGCCCTGTTGCTGCTCGGCGCGGCGGGACACGCCGCCGCCGGCGCCGCCCAGCTCCTCGCCCTGATCGCCGCGCTCAATGGCGTGCGGGTGCTGCTGGGCTTCGTTGACGAGGTCGGCGCCTACGCGATCGCCACCCCGCGCAGCGTCGCGATACACACGGCCGTGGCCCTGGTCCTGCTGGGCCTGGGCGTGCTCTGCGCCCGGCCCCGGGCGGGGCTCATGGCCGCCGTGAGCGGCCAGGGGTACGGGAGCCACATCTTCCGGCTGCTGCTGCCGCCCGCCGTGCTCCTGCCACTGCTGATCGGGGCCCTGACCCTGCGTGGGCGCGTGGCGGGGCTGTTCAGCCTCGGCTTCGGCCTGATCCTGCTGACCTTCGCCAAACTGCTGGTGGTCTGGTGGCTCGCGCGGGCCCTGAACCGGAGCGAGTCGGGGGGCCCGCGCGAGGCGAC
>DAOLDO010000882.1:0-3053 GCA_035327325.1 Chloroflexaceae bacterium
GCTGGCCGAGCCGGCGCTGCTGGTGATCAGCCCGCAGTACCTGGTGGCCGCACCGATCGTCTGGGTCCTGGTGCCCTGCCTCTTCGTCGAGTGTCTGCTGACCACGGCCCACAACGCCCTGATCGTCTACGAGCGGCTGCCGATCATCGTCGCCTCGCGCCTGATCATCCTGCTCGTGGTGGCCCCCCTGGCCTGGCTGCTGCCCTCGGCGGCGGGCCTGGTCGGCGTGGCCCTGGCCTTCGGGCTGGCCCGCGTCGCCGCCGGCCTCTGGGTGACAGGGAGCGGCATGCGGCTGCTCGGCCTGCGCTGGCCCTGGCGCTTCACCGCTCGCGTGGTGGGCGCCACGGCCGCCATGGCCGCGCTCATCCTGGCGACCCGCGGCCTGCTGCCGCCCCTCCCCGCGACGGCCGGGCTCGCCGAGCGTCTGCGCGAGGCCGGGCTGCTGATGGGCATGGCCGCCCTTGGTGCCCTGGCTTTCTTCGGGGCCCTGCGCCTGCTCGGCGGCCTCGACGAGCAGGACCGGGCCCAGCTCGCCCGCATGCGCCTCCCCCTCAAGCGCTGGCTCCTGAAGGTGCTCTGATGAGCGTCCACCCCCTCGACCTGCACCCCGCCGTCGCCCCGGCGCGGCCCGCCGCCCGGCCCTGGCGCTACGGGCGCCTGCGGGGGCTCCTGCCGCTGCCCGCCATGCTCCTGCTGGTGCTGGCGGCGACGGTGCTCGGCTACAACACGCCCTACGCCCTGACGGTCGAGGCCAGCACCGAGACGCGCCAGATCCTCTTCGGCTTCCACGGCCTCGAGCGGGCCGACGACTACGCCTTCCGCTGGACCAACGGTGAGTCGCGGGTCTGCCTCGACCAGATCGGGCGCGTCCCGCGCAGCGCCCTCGCCCTGCGCGTGCTCGGCGAGGGAGGCTACGCTCTAGGCAATACCAGCCTGAGCCTCCAGGTCAACGAGCGCCCGATCGTCACCGCGCCCGTGCTCGGCGCCACCCGGGTCTACCACGTGATGCTCGACGACGCTCTGAACCAGCGGGACGACGACTGCCTGCTGCTGATCAGTCGTGCGGTGACGACGCCTAGCGACCCGCGCACCCTCGGCGTGCCCTTCGCGATCATGCAGATCCGCCCCCTCGCCGCCGAGACGCCGGTGTGGCCGGCGGGGGCCCAGCTGGGCCTGAACCTGCTCGTGGCGCTTCTGGCCTACTGGCTGCTGCGCCAGGTGGGGGCGACGCCCCTCTGGAGCGCCCTCCTGGTAGGCGGGGCGGCGGTCGCGCTGGTGGCCGCGATCGTCGCCGGCCTGCTCACGCCGGGGCTGGGCCTGGCCCGCCATATGCTGCCCCTGGTGGTCGGCGCGGGCGCGGCGGCCCTCTTCACCGCCGTGGCCGCCCGGCTGCGCTGGCGCTTCTGGCGCGCCCCGCTCCTCGCCTTCGACCTGGCGGGCATGGCTCTGTGGAGCCTGCTGCTGGTGGGCCTCACGAGCATGGCCCAGCAGCTCCTGGCCCTCGGGGGCGTCTGGCCCCTCAAGGCGGGCTTCTTCCCCGCCCTGACGCCCCTGGCCGTCCTCCCGGCCCTGGCCTTCGCCGCGTGGGCCTGGCTGGTGCTGCGCGCCCTCGACGAGGGCCGCCCGGAGCCCCGGCCATGGCCCGCCGCCGGCCTGGTCCTGCTCGGCGCCCTGGCCCTGCCGCCCCTGCTCAAGGGCTTCGTGCGCGGCTGGGACACCCTGTTCGCCACCTTCACCGACAATCCCTACGAGTACATCGCCGACGTGCCCCTGGTGGGCGACGACCCCGCGGGCTTCCTGGCCAGCTTCGTCTCCATCAAAGATCAGCTGGCGCTCCATAGCAGCACGCACCCGCCGGGCAGCATTCTGCTGCTCTGGGGGGTGGAGCGGCTGCTGGGCCCTGGGCCGGTGCCGGCGAGCCTGGCGGCGATCGGGCTGAGCGCCCTGGCGGCCCTGGCGGGGCTCTGGGTGGGCTGGCGGCTGGGCGGGCCGCGGGTGGGCCTGCTGGCGGGCGCGGTCGCCGCTATGATGCCGGGGCAGCTGGTCTACGCCGTGACCTCGATGGACGGGGTCTTCAACATGCTGCTGGCCCTGGGGGCGGCCGCCTTCCTGCTGGCCCTCGAACGCCCCCACCGGGCCTGGGCGGCGGCCCTGGCCGGCCTGTTGATCGCCCTCGGGCTCTTCTTCACCTACGCGGCGACGCAGCTCTTCTTCTTCGGCGTGGCCGTGGCCGCCGTGGCCGTGGCCCGCGCGTGGGCCACAGCGCCCGACACGGGGCCGCGGCGGCGCCTGGCGGCGGCCCTGCCCGCGCTGCGCCAGGGGGCCATCGCCGCCGGCGTCATCGTCGCTCTCTACCTGGGCCTCTACCTGGCCACCGGCTTCAACGTGGTCGAGGGCGCCCTCAGGGCCACGGCGATCAACGCCGAGGTGATGCGTGGCGTGCGCTCGCGGCCCTTCGTGCCGCCCAGCCTGGCCTACTACACCCTGTTCCTCGGGGCGAACCTGCTGGCCTTCGCCTGGTACCTGGGCCCCTGGGGGCTCACCGCGACCACGGCGGCCGGGCGGGCCTCGCTGGTCGAGCGCCCCCTGAGCGGGTGGGCCGCCCTGGCGGCGGGGCTGGTCGCCCTCGTGGCGGGCATGGCCCTCGGCGGGCTGTTCAACCGCGAGGTCGAGCGCATCTGGGGCTTCACCTACCCGCTCCTGGCCGTCCTCGTGGCCCGCCACGCCCTCCAGGGCGACGGGCGCGAGCGGCGCTGGCGCGCGGGCCTCTACCTCGGCCTGGCCTTCGCCCACGGGCTGCTGATCCGCCTGCTGCTCAGCACCTTCTGGTGAGGGGCGGGGCGGCCCCCGGTACGCGATCGCAAGGCTTCAGCCCAGCATCACGACACCTGGCGCTCGGGTGTCGCCGCCGCCGACGCAGGCTGTCTTCATGGCACCCAGCGGGTACCTCAGCTGGCTGACAGGCAAAAGTCGCGACGCCCGAAAGCCTCTTGCGATTAGACAAGGCTTCAGGTAGGCTCACTGCGCTTGACGGTCGCTCCGGACCTCACCCC
>DAOLDO010000883.1:0-3048 GCA_035327325.1 Chloroflexaceae bacterium
CACGTGCTGGCGGGCCTGCCCGCCGACGCGACCGTGGCGAGCGCCGCGGCCGAGGCCGGGCGCCGGGTCGTCTCGGCCTGGATCGGCGGCGGGCCGGGGCTGCGCGACTACCGGGGCGAGGATCTGGGGCGCATCCGTACGGCGGCGCTCAACGCGATGCGCCACCTGGGCATGCTGCCCGGCGCCCCCGAGGGCGAGCGGGCGGCGCTGCTGCGGGCCGGGGCCGTGGTGGACATGCCGACCGAGCGCGGGCTGACCTTCATGGACAGGTCCAAGCGCGGGCAGGCCGTGGCCGCGGGCGAGGCGATCGGCATCGTGCGCCACCCCTTTACGGGGGAGACCGTGGCCGAGGTCGTCGCCCCGAAGGCGGGCGTGCTGCTGCACGCGGGGGCCGTGTGGCCGGTGGTGCCCGAGGGGACGCCGCTGGCGATCGTCGGCGAGCCTGTGGCCGAGGAGCGGAGATGAGTCAGGTGTCGTGTGTCGGGCTACGGCCAACCTCACCCCCCCGCCCCCTCTCCGCTGCGGAGAGGGGGAGCCGAGCAGAGCGAGGCGGGGGGGAGGTCGGCGGCAGGATGGCACCGATAAAGCCAAATGAGCCACCAGGAGACCGCCCATGCTGACCTTCGAGGGCCTCAAGCGCGACGTCGAGCGGCGGGTCGGGCGCATCCAGGCCATGATGGCCGAGCAGGGCCTGGGCGCCCTGATCGTCGTCGGCAGCGGCTCGCCCGGCGGGCTGGGCGCGCTGCGCTACATCACCAACGCCCACCTGTGGGCGGGCGCGGCCTACGCCGTGCTCGGCGCCGACGACCCCGACCCCTGGGTGCAGGTCTGGAGCTCGTACCAGGGCGTCTGGACCCGCAACGAGACCACCACCCGCCCCGAGCGGGTCGAGTCGCCCGACGACATCATCGCTCGCACGACCGAGCTGGCCAGGGGCTTCGCCGGGCGCGGGCGGCGCATCGGCATCGTCAACCTGCAGAAGATGAGCCTGGCCGAGCACGGCAAGTTCAGCCGGGCGCTCGAGGGCTACGAGCTGGTGGACGCCACGGGCGGCTACAACGCGCTGCGCCAGATCAAGAGCCCGTTCGAGCTCGAGGCCATGCAGCAGAACGGGGCCATCCTCGACGCCTGCATGGACGTCTTCGCCGAGCACGCCCGCGTCGGCGCGCGCTACTGGGACGTCTGCGCCGCCACCGAGGGCTTCATCAAGGCCAAGGGCGCCTTCTGGGGGCGCTCCAAGCTCTCGCTCGACCTGACGCCCTACACGGTGCCGACGTCGAAGGACCTGCGCATGGGCGAGGACGACATCATCAACTTCGAGATCGTCTACGAGTCGCCCTGGGGCTACTGGCTGGAGATGACCACCGTCTTCTCGTTCATCGAGCTGCCAGACGAGGCCCAGGCCCAGCTCGACGGCTACCTGCGCGCGGTCGAGAGCTCGTCGGCGGCGGCGCGGGCGGGCGCGACCTTCCGCGAGGTGTCGGAGGCGAACGACGCGACCCTGCGCGAGTTGGGCTTCGCGGTGGCGGGCAAGCACACCCCCGACTGCCACAGCACCGGGCTGGACGGCAGCGACGGGCCGAGCTCGGCGGCCGCGCCGGACTTCGTGCTCCAGCCGAACATGGTGCTCTCGTTCCACCCGGGCACGGTGCTCGAGGGCAACCGCGGCTTCCTGATCTCGGACAACTTCCTGGTGACGCCAGAGGGCGCGGTGCGGCTCTCGCCCCACACGGCCGACCGCTACCACATCAGGCTGGAGCGCTAGGGCAAGGATGTAAGGATGAGGGATGAAAGCCGCGGCAGCGCGTGCTGGTAGCTTGCGCCAGGCAGGGAAGGAGACCGCTATGGACGTCTACATCGTCGTTGACCTGGAGTGCATCTCCGGGATCACCAACGGCAGCATGATCCGCACCGGGCACAGCGAGTGGGCGACCCGGGGCCGGCACATGGCCACGGCCGAGGTGAACGCCGCGGTCGAGGGGGCCCTGGCCGCGGGCGCGCGCCGCATCGTGGTGCAGGACGGCCACGACTCGGGCGAGAACCTGCTGCGCGAGGCCCTCAACCCGGCGGCGGACCTGCTGAGCGGCGGCATGGCCATCCCGCGCTACATGCCCGGCCTCGACGGCTCGTTCGACGCGGTGATGCTGATCGGCTTCCACGCCCGCATGGGCACCGCGGCGGCCCACTTCGACCACACGATCAGCACCGCCTGCATCGGCGAGGTGCGCCTGAACGGCACACCCGTGGGCGAGATCGGGCTCTACGCGGCCTACGCCGGCGTGCTGGGCGTGCCGGTGGCCCTGGTCACCGGCGACCGGGCAGGCGCGGCCGAGGCCGAGGCCCTGCTGGGCGACGTGGCCACGGTGGCGGTGAAGGAGGGGCTGGGGCGCTTCAGCGCGGCGGTGGCCTCGCCCGAGGTGGCGCGCCCGAAGATCCGCGCGGCGGCCGAGCGGGCCCTGCGCGCGCAGCGCAAGCCCTGGACGCCCGGGTCGCCGCTGGCCTTCGAGATCGACTTCTTGCGCTCGGCCGAGGCCGACATGGCCGAGATGCTGCCGGGGGCCGAGCGGGCGGGGCCGCGCACAGTGGCCTACAGCCACGCCGACCCTGCCCTGGCCTTCAAGGGCATGGAGACCATGGTCAACCTCGCCGGCATCGCGGCCGGCCGCTGGGCACAGGCGCTGTATACCACCGGCAATCGAGCCTTCTGAGAGGAGGTGATGGCGCCGCCAGGGCGGCAAACCACTTCACGCGCCCCTCGGCCGGGGGCCAGGGGGCCCCGACCCTCGCCGGCTACCTGTCTGTGACGGCTGTTCTCAGTGGCAAGGAGACGCAGATGCACCGGAAGTCCTTCGCGCGGTTGCTCCTGGTTCACCTGGTTGCGATCGTGGCCGTGATCCTGGCGGCGTGCGGCGGCACGCCCCCCCAGGCCGCGGCGCCCACAGCGGCCCCGGCCGAGCCCACAGCGGCCCCGGCCGAGCCCACAGCGGCCCCGGCCGAGCCCACAGCGGCGGCCGCCGCCGAGCCCACAGCGGCCCCCGCCGCGACCGG
>DAOLDO010000884.1:0-3047 GCA_035327325.1 Chloroflexaceae bacterium
GCTCGGCAACGCCCCCTTCGACACCGCCCAGCGCCCCGCCGCAGACGTGCCGGTGGCCGGCAACCCCCGCGCCGACAACGCCCTGGCCCCCGGCTACGCCTCGTTCGCCGGCGTGGCCACCACCGACAACGGCTACCGCGACCCGCAGCGCCTGGGCGAGCGGGTGACGGCCACGATTGACCGCGCGGGCAACCTGGCCCTGCGCCCCGAGCTGGGCCTGCCCGAGACCGAGATCGTGCAGTACAACAGCGTGACGGGCCACAACATCCCGCGCGTCTTCTGGGAGTTCCTGGGCCAGCAGGGGCCCATCCTCGACGGGCGCGTCACCCGCGGCCCCGTGGTGGACTGGCTCTTCGCCATGGGCCTGCCGATCACCGACGCCTACTGGACGCGGGCGCGCATCGGCGGGGCCGAGCAGGACGTGCTGGTGCAGCTCTTCGAGCGCCGCGTGCTCACCTACGTGCCCGCCAACCCCGCCGGCTACAAGGTCGAGATGGGCAATGTCGGCCAGCACTACTTCCAGTGGCGCTACCCCCACCTCGGCACGCCGTGGGCCGCCCCCGAGCCCCGCGAGTTCCTGCTCTACGCCTCGGACGCCGACACCGGCGGGCACTGGGAGCTGTACCGCTACGACGGCAACGGCCAGAGCAGCCGCATCACCTTCAACGACGAGGAGACCGTGGCCTTCTCGTGGCGCCGCAGCTGGGACCCGGGGCAGCAGACCCTGCTGGTCGACTCGCGCCGCCAGGACCCGGCCTTCCGCACGGTCTACGAGCTCGGCATCGTCACCGTCTACGACGGCGACCGGGCCTGGAACGCCGAGGTGCGCGAGGTGGTGAACAACAGCTACCTGCCCGACCCGAAGCCGAGCGACTACAACGCCAGCTCCTCGCCCGACGGCACCAAGATCGCCTTCGTCTCGAGCCGCAGCGGGGGGCAGGAGCTGTTCATCATCGGCGCGCCGAACATGCTCAACCAGAGCCCGACCCAGCTGACCAGCGGCGGCTGCGTGAACGAGACGCCCACCTGGTCGCCCGACGGGCGGCGCCTCTACTGGGCCGGCAACTGCGACGGCGACTTCGAGCTGTACCGGGGCGACCTGGCCTACGACTACGAGAACCAGTACGGCGTCTTCGCCCGGCTGGCGAACGTGACCAAGCTGACCGACAACGCCAGCGACGACCGCTTCGCCCGCGTGAGCCCGGACGGCCGGCGCATCGCCTACTCGAACAACGGCGTCGGCGGCAACTGGGACCTGATGATCCTCGACCTGGCGACCGGCGCCCACGCCCCGCTGTTCAACGCCGCCTCGAACGAGGAGGCGCCCACCTGGTCGGCCGACGGCAGCGCGCTCGCCTTCGCCAGCGACTCGGACGGCGACTACGAGATCTACACCGTCACGATCGACCGCCCCGGCTCCACGCGGAAGATCACCGACAACAGCGCGCAGGACCGCTGGCCCCTCTGGGCGCAGTAGGCGCGCAAAAGGGATGGGCGTGAGCCTGGCTCACGCCCATCCCTTTACGAAACCCGGGCGGCTAGCCCTTCACCTGGAAGGCCGCGCGCCCCGCGTACTTCGCGCCGGCTCCCAGCTCCTCCTCGATGCGGAGCAGCTGGTTGTACTTGGCGATGCGGTCGCTGCGGGCGGGGGCGCCGGTCTTGATCTGGCCGGCGTTGGTGGCGACCACCAGGTCGGCAATCGTCACGTCCTCGCTCTCGCCGGAGCGGTGCGAGACGACGGCGGTCATGCCGTGGCGCTGGGCGAGGCTGATCGCGTCGAGGGTCTCGGTGAGGCTGCCGATCTGGTTGAGCTTGATCAGGATCGAGTTGCAAGCGTCCTCGTCAATCGCGCGCTGGAGGCGGGTCACGTTGGTGACGAGGAAGTCGTCGCCGACGATCTGCACCTTGTGGCCGATCTTCGCCTGCAGGAGCTTCCAGCCCTCCCAGTCGTCCTCGGCGAGGCCGTCCTCGAGCGAGATCAGGGGGTAGCGGTTGGCGATATCGGCCCAGTAGTCCACCATCTGCTCGGTGGAGAGGACCTTGCCGTCGCGCTTGAGGTGGTACTGGCAGCCCTCGTAGATCTCGGTGCAGGCCGGGTCAAGTGCGATCATCACCTGCTCGCCGGGGCGGTAGCCGGCCTTCTCGATCGCCTCCATGATCAGCTGGAGGGGCGCCTCGTTGGAGGGCAGGCTGGGGGCGAAGCCGCCCTCGTCGCCGACGGTGGTGGCGAGGCCGCGGTCGTGGAGCACCTTCTTGAGGCTCTGGTAGATCTCGGCGCCCCACCGGATGCCCTCGCGGAAGCTCTCGGCGCCGACGGGCATGACCATGAACTCCTGGAAGTCGGTGGAGTTCGCGGCGTGCTGGCCGCCGTTCATGATGTTCAGCATCGGCACGGGCAGCACGTGGGCGTGCACGCCGCCGAGGTAGCGGTAGAGGGGCAGGCCGAAGGCGTTGGCGGCGGCCTTGGCGGCGGCCAGGGAGACGCCGAGGATGGCGTTCGCGCCGAACTTGCTCTTGTTGGCTGTGCCGTCGAGGGCGAGCAGCTCGCGGTCGAGGCCGACCTGGTCGGCGGCGTCGAGGCCGACCAGGGCCTCGGCGATATCCTCGTTGACGGCGCGCACCGCCTTGAGCACGCCCTTGCCGCCGAAGCGGGCCTTGTCGCCGTCGCGCAGCTCGAGGGCCTCGTGGGCGCCGGTCGAGGCGCCGCTGGGCACGATCGCCCGGCCCACGTCGCCGCTCTCCAGGCGGACGTCCACCTCCACCGTCGGGTTGCCGCGCGAGTCGAGCACCTCGCGGCCGATGATCTCCTCGATCAGTGTGGACATAGTGCCTCCACATCTAGCTTGCGGGCGGTGGCGGCGCGGGGCCGCCGGCGCCCGCCAGTATAGCACACTCGCCGTTTGGCGCTCAGGGGGGCGGCCCCTGCCACCCCCTGCTCAGGGGCGCAGCCCCTGCCACCCCCTGCTCAGGGGCGCGGCCCCTGCCACCCTGTTTTTGTGGGGGGCCTGCCGCCAGGCCCCCCACGCCCCCCGCCGCGGGGGGCGCTG
>DAOLDO010000885.1:0-3038 GCA_035327325.1 Chloroflexaceae bacterium
CCGCCGCGCCGGCGTTGTCCCAGCCGCGCACGTCAACGTAGAAGACGATCATGAAGGCGAAGAGCACCAGGCTGGTGACGAAGAGCAGGTTGCCGGCCAGCAGCAGGATGGTGGGCGTCCTGACCACGACCCCGACGTCGGCGAGCTTGAACATGCCCACGCTCGGGTCGTCGGCGACGGCGGTGCGGCGCGGCGGCTCTTTGACCATGATCAGGACCAGCAGGCCGGCGAGGATGTTGACGGCGCCCATGATGAACATGCCGTAGCGCCAGCCGTCCTCCACGTTGGCGAGCTGGCCGAGGGCCGGCGTGATCAGCAGGCCGGCGCCCGTGGCGACCGAGCGGATCGAGCCGTAGGCCTTGCCGCGCTCGTCCTCTTCGAACAGGTCGGACAGCAGCCCGTTGGCGATCGGCTCGCTCGCCACCGTGCCGATCACGGCGATCGCGTAGAGGATCAGCAGCTGAGTGAAGTTCTGCGAGAACCCGGTCAGGATGGTCCAGATGCTCCACAGGCCCGAGGCGATCACCAGGATGCGCTTGCGCCCGTACTTGTCGGCGATCATCGCCCAGATCGGGCCGAAGATCATGCGCGAGAAGCGGGCCATGCTGGTCATCAGGCCCAGGGCGCCGAGGTCGAGGCTCAGTGCGTTGCGGATCGCCGGGAAGAGCACGTTGATCAGGCCGCTCTCCGAGTTGTCCGTGGTGAAGGCCAGGGCCATCGCCGTCAGCGACCCCCAGCGGCCCTTGCGCGCGTCGGCGGGCTGCCCCTCCGTCGCCGGCTGGGAGAGAGATGTCGCTTCGCTCATCGCGGTCCTCCTTGTGTGCCCCGGCGCCGCCGGCCCGGGCCCTGCGCTCCGTTACGCTATCGCCCTCCGCTCGTGTGGCTCTATGAAACCACGGGGCGAGCCCCGTGTGGTATCCCTCGGCGGGGCGGAGGGGATACAAATTGTGATACCGGGGTGTGGAGGGCGGGCCGGCCCGCCGGCGTGCTATAATCCCTCACCCGCCCGCACCCGCCCGCGCCGCGCCACAGGGGACGCCGCCGCGACCGTGCAAGGGGGCACGCCATGGAGCACGACGCCTCGTTCGGGCACTGGCTGACCCGCCGCCGCCAGGGCCTGCGCCTCCAGCGCACCGAGCTGGCGGCCCGGGTCGGCTGCGCCGCCGTCACGCTGCGCAAGATCGAGGCGGACGAGCGGCGCCCCTCGCGCCAGATCGCCGAGCGCCTGGCCGAGGCCCTGGCCATCCCCGCCCACGAGCGCGAGCTGTTCGTCAGGGTCGCCCGCGGCGAGCTCCAGGTCGAGCGGCTGGGGGCCGCGGCGGCGCCCGCGCAGCCCGCGCCCGGCGCCCTGCCCCGCCCGGCCACGCCCCTCGCCGGGCGCGAGCGCGAGGTCGCCGAGGCCAGGGCCCTGCTCATGCGCCCCGAGGTGCGCCTGCTCACCCTGACCGGGGCGCCTGGCGTCGGCAAGTCGCGCCTGGCCCTCGAGGTGGCGGCCGCCGCCCAGGGCGCCTTCGCCGACGGCGCCGCCCTGGTCGAACTCGGGCCCCTGGGCGACCCGGCCCTGGTGCTCGCGACGGTGGCCCAGGCCCTGCGCGTGGGCGGCGATGGGCAGGACATGGGCGAGCGGCTCGGGCGCTTCCTGCGGCGGCGCCAGACCCTGCTCGTGCTCGACAACTACGAGCACCTGCTCCCCTCAGCGCCGCAGCTCGCCCGGCTGCTCGCCGCCGCGCCGGGGCTCAAGCTCCTGGTGACCAGCCGGGCCGCCCTCGAGCTCTCGGGCGAGCACCGCTTCACCGTCCTGCCGCTGCTCGCCCCACCGCCCGCCGACGGCCGGCGCCCGCCCCTCACCGCCGCCGAGGCCCTCGCCCGCTACCCCGCGGTCGAGCTCTTCGCGCGCCGGGCCCGGGCCGTCGCCCCCGACTTCGCCCTCGGCGACGCGATCGCGCCGACCGTCGGCGAGATCTGCCGGCGCCTCGACGGGCTCCCCCTGGCGATCGAGCTGACCGCCGCCCGCGCCGGCCTGTTCACCCCGGCCGAGCTGCTTGCCCAGCTCGAGGACCGCTTCGCTCTGCTCACCAGCCGCGCGCGCGACCTGCCCGAGCGCCACCTCTCGCTGCGCCACGCGATCGGCTGGAGCTACAGCCTGCTCGCCCCCGCCGAGCAGCGGCTCTTCCGGCGCCTGGGCGTCTTCGCGGCCGGCTGCACGCTCGAGGCGGCCCGCGCCGTCTGCGCCGACGACAAGACGGACGCCCCCGCCCTGCTCGACGGCATCGCCGCCCTGGTGGCCAGCAGCCTGCTCCGGCGCCACCAGGGGGACGACGGGCGCTCGCGCTTCGCCATGCTCGAGACGATCGGCGCCTACGCCCGCGAGCAGCTGGAGGCCAGCGGCGAGGGCGGGCCGGCGCGCGCCAGGCACGCGGCCCACTTCCTGGCCCTGGCGGAGGAGGCCGAGCGGGCCTGGGACCGCCCGGAGGAGTGGGCCCTGCTGCGGCGGCTGGCGACCGAGCGCGCCAACCTCAGGGCGGCCCTGTGCCACGCCCTCGACAGCGGCGACGCCGCCCTGGCCCTGCGCCTCAACGCCGCCCTCTTCACCTTCGGCGCCACCTGCTCGTCCCTTGCCGAGGCCCGCGCCTGGGCCGAGGCGTCCCTGCGCCTGCCGCGCCCCGCCGACGCGCCCGACCTCGCCGCCGACGAGGCGAAGGTGCTGAACGTGGCCGGCTACGTGACGGCCGAGCTCGGGGACCACGCCGCCGCCGCCGCCGCCTTCGAGCGCGGGCTGGAGCGCTACCGCGCCCTCGGCGACACACGCGGCGTCGCCTGGACGCTCCGCGGGCGCGCCTACGTCCACGGGCTGCGCGGCGAGGGCGCGGCCGCCGAGGCCCTGCTCGCCGAGAGCCTGGCCCTCTGCCGGGGCGGCGGCGACCCCTGGGGCCTGGCCTGGTCGCTTTACGCCCTCGCCTTCCTGCGGCTCGGCCAGGGCGACCTGGCCAGGGCCCAGGCCGAGGTCGGGGAGGCCCTGGCCCACCTGCGCGCCCCGG
>DAOLDO010000886.1:0-3028 GCA_035327325.1 Chloroflexaceae bacterium
AGGCCAATTTCCTGGCCTCGCCGCCGCTGGTGGTCGCCTTCGCCCTGGCCGGCCACACGGCGCAGCGGGGCGACTTCCGCCCGCAGCTCGGGAGGGCGGCGGCCTGGCTGCGCGACCGGCAGGGCGACCCCGCGACCGCCCTCGCCCTGCGGGCCCTCGACGGCGAGCCCGCCGACCCCGTCGCCGCCCGCGCCCTCGCCGAGGCGGCCGCGGCGGCGGCCGGGCTCGACCCAGAGCGGCTCGCCGCCGCCCAGCGCCTCGGCGGCGACGCCGACGGGGCCGTGCTGCGGGCCGGCGCCGCCCACCTGCGGCCCTCGGCCGAGACGCTGGCGCTCACGGCGGCCCTGGCGATCCTCGTAGCCGGGTGAGGGCTCGTGAGCGCAGCGAGCAAGAAAGGCAGATGGTGAGAACAGAGGAGCTGGCGGAGCAGCTGCGGGCCGAGGCGCGCAAGGTGCTGGTGGGGCAGGAGGAGACCTTCACCCTGATCGTCGTGACCCTGCTCGCGGGCGGCCACGTGCTGCTGGAGGGGGTGCCGGGCACGGCCAAGACCCTGATGGCCAAGACCCTGGCGCTGCTGCTGCGGGCCGAGTATAAGCGCGTGCAGTTCACGCCCGACCTGATGCCGTCGGACGTGGTGGGCACCCAGGTCTTCGAGCCCTCGAGCGGCCAGTTCCGGCTGCGGCGCGGGCCGATCTTCTGCCAGGTGCTGCTGGGCGACGAGATCAACCGGGCGCCGGCCAAGACCCAGAGCGCCCTGCTGGAGGCCATGGAGGAGCGCCAGGTCACGATCGAGGGCGAGCGGCTGCCCCTGCCCGACCCCTTCTTCGTGATCGCGACCCAGAACCCGGTCGAGTACGAGGGCACCTACCCCCTGCCCGAGGCCCAGCTCGACCGCTTCCTCTTCAAGCTGCTGGTGGACTACCCGCCCGGCGAGGTCGAGCTGGAGGTGCTGCGGCGCTACCACCGCGGCTTCGACGCCAGGCGCCTGGAGGCGGCCCAGCTGCGCCCGGTGGTGGGCCCTGAGGGGCTGGCGGCCTGCCGCGAGGAGATCGGCGCGGTGACGGTGGAGGACGGCGTGCTGCGCTACATCGGCGCGATCGCCCAGGAGAGCCGGCGCAGCCCCGACCTGATCCTGGGCGGCTCGACGCGGGCCAGCGTGGCCTTGCTGCTCGCGGCCAAGGCCTACGCCGCCGTCCACGGCCGGGACTACGTGACGCCGGACGACGTGAAGGCCCTGGCGCGGCCCGTCTACCGGCACAGGGTCATCCTGCGCCCAGAGGCCGAGATCGAGGGGCTCACCCCCGACAGCGCCGTGGGGCGCATCCTCGGGCGCGTCGAGGTGCCGCGGTAGCGACGCGGGTCGCAGCGGCCCTACCGCTCGTCGTCGCCCTCGCCCGCGCCCGCGGCCTCGGGCTGGCGCCCGGCCAGCTCGCGGTCAATCAGGTAGAGGCCGAGGCCCTCGGCGCCGACGAGCTTGAGCTGGTCGAGGATCTGAGTGATCTGCTTCTCCTCCTCGACCTGCTCGTTGATGAACCACTGGAAGAGGACCTGGGAGGGGTAGTCGTTCTCCTGGACGGCGAGGCTGTAGATCCGGTTGATCGAGGCTGTGACCTTGCGCTCGTGGGCGAGGGCGGCCTCGAACATCTCGCGCACCGAGCCGAAGTCGGGCGCCGGCTCGGGCAGGGCGGCGAGGCGGGCCTGGCCGTCGCGGTCGTGGATGAAGTCGAAGATCTTCAGGGCGTGGGCCCGCTCCTCCTCGCTCTGGAGGCGCATCCAGCGGGCGCAGCCCCCGAGGTTGCGCCCCTCGGCGTAGGCGGCCATCGCCAGGTAGGTGTGGGAGGCGCTCAGCTCGAGGGCGAGCTGCTCGTTCAGGGCCGTCTGGATCGTCTCGTTCATCCGGCTGCTCCTTTGCCGCGGGGCGCGATCCTGGGGACGGGGGGCGACGCTCGGCGGGCCGCGCTACTGGTTGGGGTTGAGCAGGAACTTGATCGTCTCGGCGAGGATCTCGGGCTTGACCGGCTCCTCGACGATCGCGATCGTCCAGTCGGAGGCGTAGGGCACCGACTGGAGCTGCACCATCGGCAGGGCGCTGGCGATCACGATCGGGATGGCGGCCGTGGCCTCGTCGGCGCGAATGCGCTCGATCATCGCCTCCTCGGGCGTCTCGAGGCCGGGCAGCGCGATCACAAACAGGCCCGGCGGCTCGGCGGGCAGCGCGCCGGGCGGGCCCTGGGCCACCACGAACGAGTCGTTCGGGATGAGGGACGCCAGCCGGGCGCCCGTGCCGCTGTCGCTCGCCACCACCATGACTCGAATGGGCATGGGAGACCTCGTGTTGCTACGCGCACCACAGTTGTGCGCGGCATTGTAGCACAGGGCCCCCGCGCCCCGCTATGGGCCTTTACTCCTCCGACTTGCGCGGCCCCATAATGTTGAAGCCGGCATCCACGTAGTGGACCTCGCCGGTGACGGCGGCGGACAGGTCGGAGAGCAGGTAGACGGCCGCGTTGCCCACGTCCTCGATCGACACGTTGCGGCGCAGGGCGGCGTGCTCGGCCACGTTCTTGTGCAGCGCGCGGAAGCCCGAAATGCCGCTGGCGGCCAGGGTTCTGATCGCGCCCGCGCTGATCGCGTTGACCCTGACCCCGCGGGGGCCGAGGTCGGCGGCCAGGTAGCGCACGCTCGCCTCGAGGGCGGCCTTGGCCACGCCCATCACATTGTAGTTGCCGATCACCTTCGCGGCGCCGTAGTAGGTGAGCGTGATCGCCGAGGCGCCGGGGGCGAGTAGCGGCTCGGCGGCCTTGAGCAGGGCGGTCAGCGAGTAGACGCTCACCTCCATCGCCAGCTTGAAGCCCTCCCTGGTGGTGTTCAGGAAGGGGCCGCTCAGCTCGTCCTTGTTGGCGAAGGCGATGGCGTGGACGAGGAAGTCCATCTGGCCGAAGACCTCGCCGGTGCGGGCCATCAGGGCGGCGATCTGCTCGTCGCTGCCGACGTCGCAGGGCTCGACCAGCTCGGCGCCGAGGCTGGC
>DAOLDO010000887.1:0-3025 GCA_035327325.1 Chloroflexaceae bacterium
CAGGCTATGCCCGCGCTCAGCCTGGTGCCGGTCTTCCGCGGCGCCGGCGGCTCGCTCTGCCAGAACACGCTCATCCCCGACCTGACCGAGCCGCCCTTCGACCAGCTGGAGGTGCGCCAGGCATTCTACCACGCCCTCGACCGGCAGTTCATCCTCGACCGGGTCTACTTCGGGCAGGGCAGTGTCTCGACCGGGCCGCTCAGCAGCCAGATGCAGTGGGCCTACACGCCGGACGTGACCGAGTACGCCCACGACCCGGCCCGCGCCGAGGAGCTGCTGGAGGCCGCCGGCTACCCCGCGGGCGCCGACGGCACCCGCCTGACGATCACCTTCACCCACCCCTCGAACTTCGCCCGGCTCGGCGAGGTGATGCGCGAGCAGCTCAGGGCGGTCGGCATCAACCTGGAGCTGGAGTCGCTGGACACCACGGCCGCTGTAGACAAGGTCTTCGTGCAGAAGGACTTCGACCTGGGCGTGGCCTCGTACTGCAATGGCCCCGACCCCGAGATCGGCGTGCGGCGAGCCTACATCTCGACCAACATCGGGCCGATCCCCTTCTCCAACGGCGCCGGCTACGTCAACGAGGAGGTGGACGCCCTGCTGAATGAGGCGGCGGCCCAGACCGACCGCGAGGAGCGGGCCGCCACCTACGCCGAGTTCCAACAGGCGATCGTGGATGACCTGCCCTACTTCTGGATCAACGACTCGGCGGGCTACAGGGCTTTCCGCTCGAACTACGCCGGCTTCCGCGTGTCGGCCGGGCCCTTCCTCGAGGACGCCTACGTGGTGGAAGGGGGCTCGTGAGCGCTGAGGCACCAACCCTCGGGCGCTACCTCGCCCGGCGCGTGGTCCAGGCCGTCCCCCTCATCCTGGGGGTGCTGGTGCTCAGCTTCGCGCTGATCCACCTCGCGCCGGGCGACCCGATCATCGTGCTCGCCGGCGACGGCGGGAGCGAGGCCTACTACACCGAAATGCGCGCGCGCTACGGCCTCGACCGTCCCCTGCCCGAGCAGCTCGGCCGCTACCTGCTGGCCGTGGCGCAGGGCGAGTTCGGCTACTCGTTCAGCCACCGCCAGCCGGTTTTTCAGGTGATCCTGGCCCGCGTGCCGGCGACGCTGCTGCTGATGGGCAGCGCCCTGCTCTTCTCGATCGTGGTCGGCGTGGGGCTGGGGGTGCTGAGCGCCCTCCGGCCCCGCACGCCCCTCGACTACGGGGTCAGCGTGCTCACCCTGCTCGGCGCCGCCATGCCGGTCTTCTGGCTCGGCCAGCTGATGATCATCCTCTTCGCCGTGCAGCTCCAGCTCTTCCCCGTGCAGGGCATGGTCTCGGTGCGCGAGCGCTACACCGGGCTGCGCTACGCCCTGGACGTGCTGCACCACCTCGTGCTGCCCGCCCTGACCCTGGGGCTGCTCCAGCTGGCCCTGCTCACAAGGCTGACCCGCACGAGCCTGCGCGAGAGCCTCGCGGAGGACTTCGTGCGCACGGCGCGGGCGAAGGGCCTGCCCGAGCGCCTGGTCGTGCTGCGCCACGCCCTGCGCAACGCCCTGCTGCCGGTGGTCACGGTGATCGGCGGGCAGATCGGCGTGCTGATCACCGGGGCCGCCCTGACCGAGACGATCTTCGCCTGGCCGGGGCTGGGGCGGCTGCTGCTCGAGGCGACGCTCAGCCGCGACTACCCCCTGCTCATGGCCCTGTTCATCGTCGTCGCGGTCAGCGTGGTCGTGGCCAACCTGCTCACCGACGTCGTGTACACCATCCTCGACCCCCGCGTGAGGTACAGCTGATGGCCCGGAGCGAGCTATCGGCGCCGCGACGCCCGATTGAGCGCGGCGCCGCGCGCGTGGCCGGCGCCGCGGAGAGCCAGCCGGGCTTCTGGCGACGGCTGAAACAGCAGCCGCCGGCCCTGGTCGGCGCGGCGCTCAGCGCGATGCTCGTGCTCGTCGCCCTGTTCGCCGGCGCGATAGCGCCATACGACCCCTTCGCGATGACGAGCGAGGTGCTCCAGCCGCCGTCGGCGCGACACCTCTTCGGCACAGACGACCTCGGGCGCGACATCTTCAGCGGCGTCGTCCACGGAGCGCGCACCTCGCTGCTGGTCGGCTTCGCGGCGGCGGGCACGGCCACGGTGATCGGCCTGCTGGTCGGAAGCCTCGCGGGCTACGCGGGCGGCCTCATTGATGACCTGCTCATGCGCGTCAGCGAGCTGTTTCAGATCATCCCGCGCTTCTTCCTGGCCCTGATTATCGTGGCCCTGCTCGGCAGCAACATCTGGCTGATCGTCCTGCTGCTCGGCGTCACCTACTGGCCGGGGACGGCGCGCCTGGTGCGTGCGCAGCTCCTGTCCCTGCGCACGCGCGACTACGTCACCGCGGCGCGCGCGATCGGCGTGCCGGACGGCCAGATCCTGATCCGCCACCTCCTGCCGGCCGCGCTGCCGCCGGTGATCACCCTCGCGGCGCTCCAGGTGGGCGGGGCGATCCTGGTGGAGGCCGGCCTGAGCTTCCTGGGGCTGGGCGACCGCAGCGTGGTGAGCTGGGGGATGTTGCTCAACGACGCGCAGCAGTTCGTGCGGCGGGCATGGTGGATGTCGGTCTTCCCCGGCGCGGCGATCACCCTGACGGTCCTGGGCCTCAACCTGCTCGCCGACGGCCTGAATGAGGCCCTGAGCCCACGGTAGAGCCACTCGGTGACGCGGGGGTGACCAAGGTGGGAGCATACCTATGGCTGCCGCGGGCCCACGGCAGCCGCCTTGAGACGCACGCTCACACCGGCCACCTATGCCGCATCGTCGCGAGGTTACGCGGGAGCAACGTACTGCTGGGGCTGGGCCAGGAACAGCTCGCGGCAGGCGGGCGAGCAGAAGCGGTAAAGCTGCCCATCGTGCTCGGCGCCGAGCGCCTGCGGCCCCACGCTCATCCCGCAGACCGGGTCGCGGCCGCCGACGCCGGGGTAGGGGATGCGCACGGTCAGCGTCGTGCCCTGACCGAGAGCGCTCATCAGATCGATCTGCCCGCCGGTGAGTTCG
>DAOLDO010000888.1:0-3024 GCA_035327325.1 Chloroflexaceae bacterium
TGACCGTGACGCGGGCCTCCTGGATGCCCCAGCCATCCTCGGGCACGAACTCGCGGAGCGGCGCCCAGCGGGTGCGCGTGGCGCCAACGTAGGGGTGGTCGGTGCGGAAGCGCGGCATCGCTGCGCCGCCAGGCGAGCCCAGCAGGGCCTGGGCGGCGTCGGTGTGCTTGCAACCGCGGGGCACGCGTAGGCCGGCGTCGCTGCGGCCAGCCGCAAGGGCGCGGCGAGCCGCGAGGTTCCGGGCGTCTTGCCTCCAGCCCACACAGTCGCAGGAGAGCACGGTCTCCCCGGCCAGCGCTCTGGCCCGGTCGAGGAGCACGCGGTACCAGCGGTCAGGGCTGGAAGGCGACTGGATCGCCAATACCAGGTCGAAGTCGCCGTTGCGCAGGCTGCGCGCCATGATGTACCTCACACTGGTGGCCGGGGTGTGACGGCACACCCCGGCGCGCTCACCCTCCTACCCGCCGGTGATCTGGTTCAGGATCAGGATGTCAATGGTATTGTCGTAAGTGACAAATTCTGCATGACCCGGCGGCATACCCTAGACTTGGGCTACCGTCGCGGCCGTCTTCCTCGTCGGGCCGCTCCGTAGCCGCGTCCTATCCTTTTGCATACTCACCCTATGCAGGAGGATGTGATGAAACGCCCCTGGTCTGTCCACCGCACCACCGTTCCCCATCCTGATGGGCAACGGCGGTGGGATCGCGCCTATCAACTCCTGCTTCGCTGGGCTGACCCTGCTTCTGCATCGTCAGCACCTCACGCTCTTCAGGAGGACCAGAATGCGAATCGCACTGTATGCCCGAGTCTCGACAGGTCGCCAGCAGCAGACCCACACGATAGAGCAGCAGCTGACACGCTTGCGGAACTATGTGACTACTCAGCCTGACTGGAGCCTGGCTCCCGAGCATATCTTCTGTGATGACGGCTTCAGTGGGGCCAAACTCAAACGTCCTGGCCTCGACCATCTCCGTGACCAGGCGGCCCTCGGCGCCTTCGATCTGGTACTGCTCACGGCGCCCGATCGCCTGGCCCGAAACTACGTTCACCAGATGCTGCTGCTCGAAGAACTCGAGCGCGCTCACTGTCCGGTGCAGTTCCTCGACCGGCCAGTCAGTGATGACCCCCACGACCAGCTCGTGCTCCAGATCCGCGGAGCCGTCGCCGAGTACGAGCGTACGCTCATTATCGACCGGATGCGCCGCGGGCGTCAGACCAAGCTGCGCACCGGCGAGTTGCTGCCCTGGACCCGCACACCTTACGGCTACCGTGCGCATCCTGAGCGACCACGCGACGCCGCCTTACTCCAGATTGACCCGGCGCAAGCCGCGATTGTGCAGGAGCTATTCGAGGCGTATGGCTCGGGTGGGGTGAGTATCTACCAACTCGCGCAGCGCCTCTCCAAGCGTCAGGTGCCATCGCCAGCAGGAACGGCCCACTGGTCACAAACCACGGTTCGCCTGCTCCTCCTCAATCCCTGCTACACTGGCACAGCTTACGCGAACCGCATTCACACACGCCCAACGGCCCGCCGAAAATCACCCTTGCAGCCAATTGGCAAGGGCGAGAGCGGGTTCTTCTCCCCGCCCGAAGAATGGTTGCCGATCCCGGTACCAGCCATTGTGAGTCAGGCAGTCTTTGACCGTGCGCAGGCTCGGCTCGCCACAAACCAGCGGATGGCGCAACGGAGCACCCGCTATAACTACCTGTTACGCGGGCTCGTGAGCTGTGGTCATTGCCGCCTGCAATGCCATGGCCAGTTCCGTCCCCCGCACTACTACTATTATCTCTGTAACGGGCGGTTGGAAGTCATGCAAAGCCGCCGCACTGAACCCTGCACCTCGCGGTACATCCCAGCTGAGCGACTCGAAGCGCTGGTCTGGAACGACCTCTGCGAAGTCCTGCGTCAGCCGGAACTGATCAGTATGGTGCTTGAGCGGGCGCACAGTGGCGCCTGGCTACCGGAAGAGCTGCAGCAGCGACAGGCGACCATTCAGCAAGCCCTGAGCAGTTTGCAGCGTCAGCGCGAACGGCTGCTGGCAGCCTACCTGGCCGAAGCAATCGAACTTGCGGAGTTTGAGCGGCGTCAGCGCGAACTCGTCCATCAGCAGGGCGATTTGCAAAACCAGGCGCGCGAACTCGCACACTATAGTGAACAACTGCTTGTGGTGCGGGAGGCGATACCGACGATCCAGGCCATTTGCGAGCGTCTACAGATGGGACTGGAGCAGGCAACGTTCGAGCAGAAGCGCCAGCTGCTTGAACTACTGGTCGATTGTGTGATCGTTACCGATGGGGATGTGGAAATCCGGTACGTCATCCCGACCACCGAGGCGAGTACCCACATCCGGTTTTGTCACTTGCGGAAAGACTATTTCGGTCGCCTTCGTTGGATCCAGGTGCAGGGCGGGGATGACCTCGCCGTCGGCGCGGCCGCGCTGCACCTCCGCGGTCAGCCGGCCCGCCTGCTGGTGGGTAGTGACGATGCGCTCGGCGTGGGCCAGCGCCCAGCGCTCGTCCGGCTCCAGCAGCTCGATCACCAGCTCCGGCGTCTCGCCGGCAGCCAGCGCCCGCAGCTGCGGGAAGACCACCGGCGCGTCCCCGGCCTGGCCAAACACCCGCACCTCGCGCGTGCCCGCCACCGCCGGGCTGAAGGCCCCCGACCGCACCCGTTCCGCCCACGCGCGCGCCAGCTCGCCGCTCGTCGTCATGCTCATCTGCCTTCTCCTTTGCGCTCATCCGTTCCAAATACATCATACAAACACCCCATGCCAGACACTGTCACAGAGCGTTGAGATGCCGTACATTGGCTGTCGGTCTTGCTGCCGTTCAGGATCTTATGAGGGTCGCCGCGGCCGTGGGGGCGGCTCGATCAGCGGGTAGCCGCGGCGCTCGCCGGTGGTGATGCAGGCCTCGATGCGGCCGGCAATGCCATCCAGCGCCGGGCTGCCCTGGTCGCGCAGCTCGGCGATCAGCGCCCGCAGCTTCTTGACGTTGGCCGACTCGGCCGTGGTCGGCTCCACC
>DAOLDO010000889.1:0-3023 GCA_035327325.1 Chloroflexaceae bacterium
CTCACACCTCACACCTCAACGACAATGACGATGCGCACACCAAGTGACCCACTAGTCTACACCTGTCGCCCGGCCGGCGCCGGGGCGCCCTTCAGCCCTTAGCCCTCACTAATGCACCACGGTGAGCACGGCCGTGTAGTTGTGGAAGCAGTTGACCTGGCCGACGGGGCCGATCTCGCCGTAGGTATAGAGCCCGATCCAGGGCACGTCGGGGCCGAAACGCCGCTGGAGCAGGCGCAGCAGCTGGAGCTTCTGCTCGTCGCGGAAGATCACCTTGCCGCGCCCGGCACAGTCGAAGTGGAAGACCAGCTTGGGCGGGCGCTCGCCCAGGCGGGCGATGAGCTGGTCGGCCATGGCCTCGACGCCCGTGGCGACCTTGTCGTAGTCGCGGCGCGACATCCAGACGCTGGTGCCGGCGGGGACCTCGGTGTAGATCTGCACCGAGCCGGCCTCGGCGTCGCGCGTGGGCATGAAGCGCACGATGTACTCGTCCTGCTCCTGCAGGTGGGAGGGCGCCTTGAAGCCGAGGCTCATGTTGGTCGAGGCCTTGAGCCACTGCTCGATCTCCTCGACGGTCAGGTACTCCTGGAGCACCTCGAGCACGGGCTTGTGGTCAATCTCGTAGATCACATTGCCCTCGCTGCGGGTGACGGTGCGCTCGGCGCCGATGGGGACGCAGCCGTGGCTGAGGGTGGCGAGCAGCTCGACCTCGCCGGAGGCCAGGGCCCAGGCGACGCCGTCGGAGATCACCTCGTCGTCGCAGTACTGGAAGGTCTTGCCCATGGTCCAGTTCTCGCCGGCGAGGCCGCCGAGCAGGGGGAGGGGGCGCTCGGCGAGCAGGCCCTGGTTCAGCCCGCGCAGCAGCGCGTCGAAGTTGCAGGTCAGGCCGTCGGGGAAGATGAACAGGCCCCTGGCACTGGCGTCAACGAGGGGGGCGACGGAGGCGGCGACGGCGCGGCCGGCGGCCTCGGGATCGGCGCCGAGGCCGGGGGCGAGGCCGTGGTGGAAGCGCAGCTCGTCGGAGCTGAGGACGAGCACGGCCACGGCGAAGTTCGACTCGTCGGCCAGGTCGCGGGCGATGATGCCGGCGCCTGAGCAGCCGGCGAGGGGCGCGCGGCCGGTGGCCTCGCGCACGGCGGCGAGCAGATCGGCCTGCCTGTAGCCGACCGAGGCGAACATGAAGACGAAGTCGGGGCGCTCGACGCGGGCGGCGGCGAGGGCCCGCTCGGCGGCCTCGCGGCCCGCGACTCTCGGGTTGCGGTGCTGGCTCACGCCAACGCCTGCGCTGGTGCCCATAGGCGCTGCCTCCCCCTGGTGATGAACTTATGCGCCCCGCGTGGGGCTGATTTTAGCAGATAGAACGCCGCGCCGCCAGCGATTTCCCGCGCCGGGCGCGCCAGGCGGGCCGAGCACGGGCGCGGGAGGGCTATGCTATAATGCGCCGGAAGGCGAAACCCTGGACACCCTATGCGCTGCCCCTTCTGCCAGCACGCTGACACCGACGTGCTCGACACGCGCAAGCTCAACGACGGCGAGATGGTCCGCCGCCGGCGCAAGTGCCGGGCCTGCGGCCGCCGCTTCACCACCTACGAGCGGGTGGAGTCGGTGAGCCTGACCGTGGTCAAGAAGGACGGCAAGCGCGAGCCCTACGACCGCGAGAAGATCATGCGGGGGGTGCGCACCGCCTGCTACCGCCGGCCGATCTCCGCCCAGCAGATCGAGCAGCTGGTCAACGACGTCGAGAGCGCGATCATGGCGATCGACGACCAGGAGATCAGCAGCACGGCGATCGGCGACGAAGTGATGCGCCGCCTGCGCGAGCTCGACGACGTGGCCTACATTCGCTTCGCCTCGGTCTACCGCTCGTTCGCCGATATCGGCAAGCTGCGCGAGGCCGTCGACGAGCTGCTGGAGAACTCTTAGATGAGCGTTGACACGAGGCCGGAGCGCGAGCAGGGCGCCGCCGAGCCTACCCCCGAGCCCAGGGCGTCCCTGGGCCAGCGCATCGGCGCGTCGTTCCGCAATATCCGGTGGCGCGAGACCCTGCTGGTCGCCCTGGTGATGGCCCTGGCCTGGTGCGCCCTGTTCCTGGGCAGCAGCGTCCTGCAGATCCTGGCCGGCATCGTGCCGGTGATGGCCGGCCTCTACCTGGGCCGCCGCGTGAAGAGCGACTGGCTGGCCCACGGCCTGGTCCTCGGCTTCGCGGGCTTCGTCTTCGGCCTGGCGGCCGTGGTGGTCTACGGGCTGCTCGGCCAGGCCGGCGTGGTGGCCATGCCCGAGCTGCAGCTCAGCGCCAGCGCGCCGCCCGCCCCGGCCACCCTGCCCGACCTGCTCTTCTTCTACACCACCTTCTCGCTCTTCGCCCTGATCCCCTTCCCGGCCTTCGGCACCGTGATGGCCGGGCGCTCCGAGCAGCGCAACCAGCAGCTCCAGAAGGAGGTCGCCGAGCGCGGCGGCCGCCTCCAGCGCCCCGGCGTGGTGCGCACCCTGGAGGATCTGCGGGGCCTCTCGCTGCCCCAGCTCGGCTCGTACGTGCTCAACCTCTACCGCAAGAAGGGCTTCGAGTTCAAGGACTACCGCTTCATTGATAAAGACAAGCACCTCGACCTCGAGCTGGCCTACGAGGGGCAGTCCTACCTGCTGCGCCTGACCGTGGCCGACAAGGTCAGCCCCGGCACCCTGCAGAGCCTCATCCAGGACATGAAGCGCCGCGGCATCGGCAAGGGGCTGGTGGTCGCCTCGACCGAGTTCACCCCCGACGCCCTCAAGGCGGGGAGGGACCGCAAGAACGTGCTGCTGATCGACGGGCCGACCCTGTTCGACATGGCGGAGGGCTGAGCGCGGGAGGGGTCCGGCGGGAGGTTGGGGCGCCCCAGGGCCGACCGCAGGACAGCTGTGGCGCGATCTAGCGTTGAGCGGGAAACGTGATGAAGCTGGACTTAACGGGCAAAGCGGCGCTCGTCACGGGCGGGGGGCGCGGGATCGGGCGGGCGATCGCCCGCGAGCTGGCCGCCGCGGGGGCC
>DAOLDO010000890.1:0-1752 GCA_035327325.1 Chloroflexaceae bacterium
GCTCGCACCGGCCGCCCGACCAACATTGACGCCGTGCTGGCCATCGTCAGGGCCGTCGGCGTGCCCGTGCAGCTCGGCGGCGGCCTGCGCCGCGAGGAGGACGTCGGCGCCGCCCTGGACCTCGGCGTCGAGCGGGTCATCCTCGGCACCGCCGCCGTCGAGCAGGCCGACCTGGTCGCCCGCCTGCTCGCCCGCTTCGGCGACCGCCTGATCGTCGGCGTAGACGCCCGCGACGGCAGGGTCGCCACCGCCGGCTGGACCGAGACCGCCGACGTGCGCGCGGTAGACCTGGTGCGCCACATGGCCGACCTGGGGGTCCGACGCGTAATCTACACCGACATCAGCCGCGACGGGACGCTCACCGAGCCCAACTTCGAGGCCCTCGCCGAGCTGATCTGGCCCGGCGGGCCCGCCGTCGTCGCCAGCGGCGGCATCGCCCAGGTCGCCCACCTCACGCGCCTCGCCGCCCTCGGCGCCGAGGGCGCCATCGTCGGAAAGGCCCTCTACGACGGCAAGATTGACCTGGGGCAGGCCCTCGCCGCCCTCGGCTGACGCCCCCTCCACCATCACCAAGGGCGCGGCACCGCTCGCGCCGCACCAGGATCCACCATGACCAACCCCGACCTCACCGCCAAGTACGAAGAGGAGCGCCTGCGGGCCCACGAGCAGTCGCAGATCGTCTACCTCCAGGGCCAGATTGACGAGCTCCGCCGCCTCCTGAAGGACCAGACCAACAAGTACAACTGGGCCATGGAGCAGGTCCGCAAGACCGAGGCGGCCGTCGCCCAGGTCCAGAGCCTCTTCGAGCGCCACGCCAACGAGGTCGCCCAGTCCGGCGAGGGCGTGCGCCGCGATGTGGTCGCCCTGCGCAAGGAGGTCGCCGGCGCCCTGGTCAAGATTGACGAGAGCGTGCGCCCGATCCGCGATATGCAGGCCCAGATCCAGCAGGTGGCCGAGGCCCGCAAGCAGGACCGCGACTATGTGGCCGGCTGGCTCGGCCGCGTCGAGCAGGTCGAGCAGCAGATCCTGGTGCTCCAGTCCCAGCTCAAGGAGCTCGACGAGCGCCAGCGCCAGGTGCTGCTCCAGCTCGACCGCCTGCGCGAGGCCGACACCGTCGCCGTGCAGGAGGCCCGCCGGATCGGCGACGAGCTCCAGGTCGAGAAGCAGAGCCTCAGGCGCCAGGCCGTCGAGGCCCAGCAGCTCGTCGCCGACGTGCGCTCCACCCTCGACGAGCATGCCTCGCGCATCGCCCGCCTCGACGATATCCGCCAGCATATCAATCTGTTCGCCGAGACCATCCCCGGCCAGATCACCGAGCTGGCGGGCAGGCTGCCCGAGCTGGCCGCCGAGATCAAGCGCGTCGAGCGCGTCTCCACCGAGCGCTTCCTGATGAACCAGGAGCGCCTTGAGGACGTGCGCCAGCAGGCCGACGAGAAGATCGGCGGCCTGCAGGAGGCCGACGAGCAGCACCTGCGCCAGCTCACGGCCTGGCTCGAGCGCGTTGACGGCTACCTCCGCGAGCTCGAGCAGCGCCTCACCCGCGCCACAGGGCGCCTCGAGGCCGTCCAGCAGACTAATATCGGTCGCATCGTCGAGCTCGAGCGCCGCGAGATGGACCAGCTCAACGCCCTGCTCGCCGCCGTCCGCGAGATCACCGAGCGCACCAGAGCCGCCCAGGTCGAGCTCAACGGCGGGGAGTGAGGCTCGCCTTGCTCGCCGGGTGACGCTCACTGCGTTCGCTGGGGTGAGGCT
>DAOLDO010000890.1:1852-3022 GCA_035327325.1 Chloroflexaceae bacterium
TGACGCTCACTGCGTTCGCTGGGGTGAGGCTCGCCTTGCTCGCCGGGTGACGCTCGCTGCGCTCGTCGGGTGAGGCTCGCTGCGCTCGCCGTGCCCGGAATCACCCCGGCGAGGCGGAGCCGAGCGTCACCCCCGCGAGGCGGAGCCGAGTGTCACCCCCGCCGCAGCAGGAAGATCCTCGGGTAGAGCCCCCCCAGGTCCACGCGGAGCGCCTCCTCCAGGCGCCAGGCGGAGCTCGCGGCGAGCAGGCGCTCCATCAGGCGCACCTCGTGGGAGAGCAGGGCGCAGCGGGCGCCCGGGCGGGCCACGCGCGCCGCCTCGGCCAGCAGCGCCGGGTAGAGGGTCAGGTTCTCGTCGTGCGAGCCGACCAGGTGGCCGAAGGGCAGGTCGCCCACGAGCACGTCCACGCTGGCCTCGGGCAGGGGCAGCGCTCGCGCGTCCCAGCCCGCCAGCTCGCAGCGGCCCGCCAGCCCGGCGGCGGCCAGGTTGGCCCGCGCGCAGTCCAGGGCCTCGGCGCTCGTATCGCAGCCCATGGCCCGCCGCGCCGGACCGACCAGCAGCCGCTCGACCAGCAGCGTGCCCGAGCCGCAGCCGATGTTCAGGAAGACGTCGTCGCCGGATGGCTCCGTCAGCATCGCCATGGCGTGGGCCACAGGCCCGTTCAGGGCGCCAGCCAGATTGCAGACTCGCCAGGCCCGCGTGGCCAGGGGTCGCGGCGACAGGCGCGCCAGCAGCTCCCAGCCCGCCCCGCCGGCCCCGCGGCGCAGACGCAGGAGCAGGTCGCCGTCCTCGTCGCCCAGGGCCAGCCCGAGGCGCGCCGCCAGCTCCTGCTTCAGCCGGGCCATTACCGCCGTGTCGGCGCCGGCCGCGCTCAGGTAGAGGGTCTGGAAGGCGCCCGCCGGGTGCAGGCGCAGGGCCGTCTCGGCCAGGGCCGCCGCCTCGCGGAACTGGGCGTCGCCGAGCAGGGCCTTCGGCCGCGGCACGTCGAACCCTTTGGCCAGGTAGACCGACGTGGCCGCCCGGAGCCCCAGCAGCGCCCGCAGCTCCCCGCCGTAGGTTATCGCGACCACGCCGGGGGCGACCGCCGGCTCCAGCCGCGCCGCCCGGCCCAGCCGGCGCAGCTCGGCCCTGGCGATGGCCTCGAGGCCCGCCGGCACCACCACCTCGACC
>DAOLDO010000891.1:0-3014 GCA_035327325.1 Chloroflexaceae bacterium
CGTGCTGGGGGCCGAGGAACAGGCGCAGGGTGTTCTCGGCGCGCTGGGCGGGGGTAAGGCCATCGCCCAGGTCGCGCTGGTCGCCGATCGCCAGGATCTCGCGCGTCGTCGTGCCAGGCTGCGGCGCTGCCCGCCGTGGGGCGCTTCGTCCAGGGAGCTCCTCGGCGAAATGGAGCGGCGGCTCGCCGGCGAGCGGGACGCCGGCCTGGCGGCAGAACGAGGCAGCGATCGTGTAGCCGCCCCAATCGCCCACGGGGGCAGCGCGTGAGCCGAGCGTGGCCGGGTGGCACGATGCGAAGGCGATTGCAGCGGTTGCAGTCGTGCCGGTCGTACCAGTAGCCTGAAGCAGCACCAGGTGGTAGGGCTCGTCGCTGACCGTGACGCGGGCCTCCTGGATACCCCAGCCGTCTTCAGGCACGAACTCGCGCAGCGGCGCCCAGCGCGTTCGGGTCGCGCCGACGTAGGGATGGTCGGTGCGGAAGCGGGGCATCGCTGCACCGTCGGGCGAGCCGAGCAGGGCCTGAGCGGCGTCAGTGTGCTTGCAGCCGCGGGGGACGCGCAGGCCGGCGTCGCTGCGTCCGGCGGCGAGCGCCCGGCGGGCAGCAAGGTTTCGCGCGTCCTGACGCCATCCCACGCAGTCGCAGGAGAGCACAGTCTCGCCGGCGAGCGCCCTGGCCCGGTCGAGAAGGACGCGATACCAGCGGTCAGGGCTGGAGGGCGACTGGATCGCCAGCACGAGGTCGAAGTCGCCATTGCGCAGGCTGCGGGCCATCGTCCACCTCCTGGTCGCGGGCCGGGGCACTGCTGAGCGCCCCGGCCCGCGGTTGTCCTACCCGCCCGTGACGGCGTTGAGGATAAGAATGTCGGTCGCCTTAAGTGGGTCGACGCGCAGCGCGGGGATGACCTCGCCGTCGGCGCGGCCGCGCTGCACCTCGGCGGTGAGCCGGCCGGCCTGCTGGTGCGTCGTCACCACCCGCTCGGCGTGGGTGTATGGTTTCCTGTCTTCGTCTCCTCCGAGGTAGTGACATCGTGACCAGACTTGATGCCGAGGTGTAAACTTTTTCTCAAGAGTCGTACCCGTTGTCGTAGGACGGTGGGGTATGGAGGAGGACTTAGTGGCTGACCGCCAGCATTTGCGCCACTTGCTGGCTACGCGACCCGACTGGTCTTGTCAGGATCTTGCAGACGCGACCGGCCGCTCTCTAAGTTGGGTCAAAAAGTGGAAGAAGCGCTTGAGCGCGGCCCATCCCGATGACGTGATGGCGCTTCGCAGCCAGTCACGTGCTCGGAAGACGCCTCCCCCACGCCTCAGTGAGCACGTCATTGCCCGCATCCTCGAGATTCGCGACCAGCCCCCGCGCGGCCTGGGGCGCATTCCTGGCCCCAAAGCCATCCTCTATTATCTTCGGCAGGAAGCCGATACCACCCTTGCCGGTGAACGGCTGCCACGCTCTACCCGCACGATCTGGCTGGTACTCCGCCAACATCAACGCATCGTGCTCACGCCCACACGAACCCAGCGTTCCACTGACCGGGCTGAACCAATGAGCGCGTGGCAGATCGACTTCAAGGACGCAAGTACAGTTCCAAGCGCTCCCGAGGGGAAGAAGCAACATATGGTCGAAGTTCTCAACACCGTTGATACCGGTACTTCTATCCTGGTGAATGCGCAACCCCGGGCTGATTTCTCCATGGCCACCACGATTGCCGCAGTGGCCGAGACCGTGCAGGAGGTTGGGCTCCCCGACAGCGTGACGTTTGACCGTGACTCCCGCTTCCTGGGTGGCACCCATCAACCTGATGCGCCCTCGCCGTTTGTGCGCTTCTGGCTCTGCCTGGGCGTGCAGGTGACGATATTACCCCCGCGCCGGCCTGACTTGAACGCATTTGTCGAGCGCTACCATCGCGCCTACGACGAAGAATGCCTCCAAGTGTACCGTCCTGCGGATTTGGCGGCAGTGAGTACCGTCACCGCAACGTTTCGCCAGCACTACAACGAGGAGCGCCCGCATCAGGGCGTGAGCTGCGGTAACCAGCCGCCACGCCAAGCCTTCCCCGAACTGCCGGTACGGCCTGCCGTCCCAGCGATGGTCGACCCGGATCGGTGGGTCGAGGTGCTCGATGGACAGCGCTATGTGCGGAAGGTGCAGGCCAACACTGAAGTCAATTTGGACACGCAACGCTATTTCGTGAGCCAGGCACTTGTCGGGCAAAAAGTCACCTTGGTTGTACGAGCAGCAGAGCGCGTGCTGGTGATTGAGCACGCCGGCAAGGAAATTAAGCGCATACCCCTCCACGGTACAGGCCACCCACCCTGCTCGTTTGAGCAGTTCGTCGCGCAGCTGTGCGAGGAGGCCCGAACGGGGCGACGTGGTGGGCGTCCTCTGCCTCGGCAGTTGGCCCTCAACCTTTAAGGAGAACGGCTTACACCTGAACGAGAAGGGAGGCTACGATGTTCTGACCTCGGAGGAGACGAAGACAGGAAACCATACAGTGGGCGAGCGCCCAGCGCTCGTCGGGCTCCAGCAGCTCGACCACCAGCTCGGGCGTCTCGCCCGGGGCCAGCGCCCGCAGCTGCGGGAAGACCACCGGGGCGTCGCCGGCCTGCCCGAAGACCCGCACCTCGCGCGTGCCTGCCACCGCCGGGCTGAACGTCCCCGCCCGCACCCGCTCCGCCCACGCCCGCGCCAGCTCGCTGCTCGTCGTCGTGCTCATGACGCTTCTCCCTCTCGCTCATCCGTTCCCAATACATCATACAAACACCCTGCGCCAATGACTGTCACAAGGCGTTGAGATGCCATATATTGGCTGTTGGCCTTGCTGTCGGTCGGGCTCCTACGTAGGCCGCCGCGCCCGTGGTGGCGGCTCGATCAGCGGGTAGCCGCGCCGGTCGCCGGCGGTGATGCACGCCTCGATACGGCCGGCGATGGCGTCGAGCGCCGGGCTACTCTGGTCGCGCAGCTCACTGATCAGCGCCCGCAGCTTCTTGACGTTGGCTGTCTCGGCGGTCGTCG
>DAOLDO010000892.1:0-3013 GCA_035327325.1 Chloroflexaceae bacterium
GCAGGCGTTGACGCCGCGCACGTAGGCCGCGAGGGTCGCGCGGGTCTCGTCGTCGAGCAGCTCGGCCTCCTGGCGGGCGAGGCGCGAGAAGCCCAGGGTGCGGATAAACTGGTCGGAGCTGAGGGCGACGGGGCCGAAGATCTCGGCCAGGCGCCCGTGGCCGGTGCGGCGGTTGAGCTCCATCTGCCAGAGGCGGTCCTGGGCGTGCACGTAGCCAAGGGCGGCGAACAGGTCGGCCTCGCCGGCGGCGTAGATGTGGGGGACGCCCCAGCGGTCGCGGCGCACCGCCACCTGGGCGGCCAGGCCGGGGAGGGGAAGGCGCCCCGAGGCGCGGGGCAGCGGCCGGCGCAGGGCGGCCACGGCGCCGACGCCCGCCGCGCCCGCGGCGAGGCCGACAGTCACCCCGAAGGCGCGGGCGATCCGCGAGAAGTCGAACATCGTCGGCACCTTTCGTGAAGCGTCTGAACCCATCTATTGTGTGCCGGGTTCGGGGCGCTGTCAACACACGGCCCGCGCCCTGCGCGGCCCGCCCGCGGCACACGCACAGGGCGTATAATTGTAGAGACACGCGCGCGCGGGCCAGCCGCCCGGCGCCCATGACCCGGTCACCCTATGACACAGTTTCCCCTGCCGCCGGCCCTGGCGGCCGACATGCAGCAGATCGAGCAGATCGTCCACGAGCGCACCAGCTCGCGGGCCGCCGTGATCAGCGTAGCGGGGTCGCGCCTGCTGGGCGACGGCGGGGCGCGGGAGCGAGCCGGCCTGGTGCTGATGGCCGCCCAGACGGGCACCTACAGGCGCGAGCAGGTCGCCCACGCCGCCGCCGCGGTCGAGCTTATCCACGCGGCGACCCGCACCCACGACGACCTGGTGGACGAGGCCGAGCGCCGGCGCGGCGCGCCCCGCACAGGCGAGTGGGGCCACGGCGTCGCGCTCATGGTCGGCGACTACCTCTTCGCCCTGGCCTCGGGCGAGATGGCCCTGAGCCCCGACCCGCGGGTAATCGGCTACTACGCCCACGCCGTCATGCGCATCACCGAGGCGACCCTGGCGCCGCCCGCGCCCCTGCGCCCCCTGGAGGAATCCAGGGCGCGCCACCTCGAGCGCCTGAGCGGCGCGGCGGCCGAGCTCTACGCCGCGGCCTGCAAGGCCGGCGGGGCCTGCGGCGGCGCGCCGCCCGAGCACATCGAGGCCCTGGGCCGCTTCGGGCACGACCTGGGGCTGGCCCTGGCCCTCGGCGACGAGGCCCGCGACTTCGCGGGGCCGGGGGGCCAGGCCGGCGGCGAGCCGCCAGGGGCGAGCCTGCGGGCGGGGGTGGTCACCATGCCCCTGATCTTCGCCGCCAGCCACGGCGACGGGGCGGGCCTCGCCGCGGCCCTGGACAGCGACGACACGGACCAGCAGGCGTGGGCCCTCGCCGAGGTGCGCCGGCACGGCCTCGCGCCCACCAGGGCCGAGATCGCCCGCCTCGCGGCCCAGGCCCGCGTCGCTCTCGCGGGCGTGCCGCCCGGCGCGGCCTGCGTCGCCCTGGCCCGCGTCGCCGACTTCGCCGTCGCCCGCGCCGCCTGACGGCTGGCCCCGCTCTTGCACACCACCCCCTCTGAGGGGACTCTCACCCAGCTCTCACCCCTCTGTGCAACACCGCGGACCCCGTGCTCGTTACAATGGCACGGTGTGGGGAGCCAAGGAGGAGCGCAGTGAGACGAGTGTTCAAGCATAGATACGTCGCGTGGGGGCCGGCGCGGCGGGCCGTCGGCTACTTCTGCCTGTTCGTCTGGGCTCTGGGGGCCATCCTGCCGATCATCCCGGGCTGGCCCGCCCTGATCGTGGCGATCGCCCTGCTCGGGCGACGCGACCGTACCCTGCGCCTGCTGCACCTCCTCGGCCGGCGCACCCTGCGCTGGCTGCGGCGCCACCCCGCGCCCCAGGTGCGGCCCATGGGCCTGTGGCTCTCGGAGCGCTACGTGGCCCTGCGGCGGGCGATCACCCCCGGCATCATCGCCGCCGAGCGCGCCCTCGGGACGTAGCCGCCCCACCCCCTGCCTCCGGTAGAGACGCCCCGCCCCGGTCGCTCCGGCGGGGCGTCTTTACCAATCGCGTGTCACCGCTGCCTGTAGCGGCCCATCGCCCACCCCAGGGCCAGCCCCCCCAGACCCAGCAGGGCCGCCCCGCCCACGACCCCCACGGCGAGGTGCCGCCAGCCGAACGGCCCGCCGAGCAGCCACCAGGCGAGCAGGGCGGGCGCCGCCACCATGGCCGCGCCCGCCAGGGCCAGGGGCACCGCCCCGCGCAGGAAGAGGAGCAGCCGCCGCAGCGGCCCCCGGGGTCTCACCGCACCGCCCGGAGCTCGGCGATGATCGCCGCCGCCAGGTCCGGGTCCTCGCCGCCCAGCACCTGCTCGGCCACGGCGCACAGGGCGTCCACCTGCGTGGTCGGGTCGGCCACCCCGCCGAGCACCGCGTCCACCGGGTCGCCCCCCTCGGCGCCGGCACCGAGCAGCCCGCCGGCCCCACTGACGGCTTCGCGCAGCCGGGCCACGGCCCCCGCCGTGGTGCGCGGCGCGTCGATCGCCACCTCGGGCGCCGCGTCGAGGCTGTGGACGGTGACCTCGTAGTACAGCTCGGCGCCCGCGGCCACCCGGCCCTCGCTGGTCGCGATCGGGGTCGGCTCGGGCTCGGGCGCCTCGACCGAGCCCTCGCCGCCGAGCAGGACGGCCCCCTCCGGGCTCACCAGCATCGCGCCCAGGCTGAAGGTGCCCGTGGCCGTGCCCGTCAGGTGAACCCTGTAGGTACCGGCGGCGGGGCGGGGCACCACGGCGATGTTCAGGTGCTTGCCGCTGTGGCCGTGGTCCTTGCCGCGCACCACCTTGGGGCGCTGCGGCCTGGCCTCCTCCAGCGCCGAGCCGAGCACACCGGGCGGCGTGAGGGGCGGGCCGCCGGGCGTCTCCACCTCCATCAGCACCGGCGAGGCGGTCATGATCACCAGGCGCGGCTCGGGCACTGGGGGCTCGCCG
>DAOLDO010000893.1:0-3012 GCA_035327325.1 Chloroflexaceae bacterium
GGCGAAGCCCTCGCGCGGGAGGGTGTGGGAGGGCCGGCGGCGGCCCTCCCACGAAAAGCAGGGTGGCAGGGATGCCTCCTGCGGCATGGTATGATGGCGCGCCATGAGCGCCTTCCCCCTCGAACGGCCCGTCAGGGTCGCCATGCTCGCCAGGGTGGTCTTCCCGCTGCACGGCTACGGCGGGATCGAGCGCCACGTCTTCCACCTCGTCACCCACCTGACCCGGCTGGGCGCCGCCGTGACCCTCTACGTGCAGGAGGTGGACGAGGCGCGCCGGGCGGCCGGCGACGGGGCGACCCGCGCCGTGACCGAGGGCCTGGCCCGGGTGGTCTACCTGCGCTACGACCACACCTCGCCGGCCCTGCCGCCCAACGGCGTGGTCGGGCGCCAGCTCAACTACCCGTGGTACAGCTGGCAGCTCGGGCGGGCCGCCGCCGCCGAGGCCCGCCGCGGGGCCTTCGACGTGGTGCACAGCCAGGGCCTCTGCGCGACGGGCTACGGCGCGATCCGCGCGCGCGACCCGCTGCTGCGGCGCGTGCCCTTCGTCGCCAACCCCCACGGCATGGAGGAGTTCCGCACGCCCGACCGGCGCAAGTGGCTGGCCTACGCGCCGTTCCGGGCGCTCTACGCCTACGGCCACCGCGCCGCCGACCGCGCCATCGCCACCGACGCCTGCACGCGGGGCGACCTGCCGCGCTACCTGGGGGTGGACCCGCGGCGCGTGGCGGTGATCCCCTCGGCGATCGACGTGGAGGAGTGCCTGGGCCACGTGCGCCCCGAGCTGCGCGCCGGGCTGCGCGGGCGCCTGGGGCTGGGCGAGGCCGACCTGGCGCTGCTGAGCGTCGGGCGCCTGGAGCGCAACAAGGGCTTCCACGTGCTGGTCGAGGCCCTGGCCCGCCTGCGCGAGGCCCTGCCGCCCCGCTGGCGCTGGCTGCTGGTGGGCGACGGCAAGGAGCGCCAGGCCCTGGAGGCCCAGGCGCGGGGGGCGGGCCTGGGCGAGCACGTGACCTTCGTGGGGCGCCTGGACGACGACGAGCTGCACAGCCTCTACGAGGAGGTTGACCTAGTGGTCCACCCGACGCTGTACGAGGGCTCGAGTCTGGTCACGCTGGAGGGCATGGTGCACCACAAGCCGATGGTGGCCTCGGCCGCCGGCGGCATCCCCGACAAGGTCTTCGACGGGCGCAACGGCTACCTCGTGCGCCCGGGGGACGCGGGCGACCTGGCGGCGAAGCTGCGCCTGGCCCTGGACCAGCGCGGGCGCTGGCCCGCCTGGGGCGAGGAGAGCGAGCGCATCGTGCGCACGACCTTCGACTGGCCGATCGTCGCCCGGAAGACGCTTGAGCTGTACGCCGAGCTGCTGGCCGCGCCGGAGCACAGGGCGCGACCGCTGGCGTGAGCAGGAGGCCACCATCTCGGCCCGCGCCTTGACGGCGAGGGCGGCGCCGGTTGACAGGTGCCGCCGGCGTGGCGTACCATCGAGGCTGCCCGGAGAGCGCGAGACCATACGTGCGAGCGAGGCAGCCATGCGGCTCAACTACGGCCGGACCTTCCTGATCGGGTGCGCCTTCCTGGGCGTGCAGGCCCTCTTCGCGATCTACAACGCCTACCTGCCGATCTTCCTGCAGGCCGGCCGGCCCGACTTCACGAGCCAGGCCCTGGACGAGGGCGGCTTCGGCCTGGGCGCGACGGCGACGGGCGTGGTGATGTCGCTCGAGAACATGGCGGCGCTGCTCATCCTGCCGGCGATCGGGGCCCTCTCGGACGCCACGCGCAGCCGGCTCGGGCGGCGCAAGCCGTACCTGCTGGCGGGCGCGCCGATGACGGCCCTGGCCTTCATGGCGTTGCCGCTGCTGCTCGGGCAGCCCCTGTGGGCCTTCCTGCTGGTGACGGTGGTCTTTGTGATCGGCGTGGACGTGATCCGCACGCCGATTATTGCGCTCATGCCGGACGTGACGCCCTCGCCGCTGCGCTCACAGGCCAACGGGATCATCAACCTGATGGGCGGCCTCGGCGCGGTGCTGGCCTTCCTGGTGGGCGGGCTGCTCTACAGCCTGGCCACGCCGGCGCCCTTCATCTTCGGCGGCATGGCCCTGCTGCTCGGCTGCGGCCTGGTGATCTTCCTCGTGCCGATGCCCTCCACGGCCGACGAGCCGGCGCCGCCCGGCGGGCTGCCCGGGGTCGTGCGAACGGCCCTTGGCGCGAGCGAGGGCGGGCTGCTGGCCAACTTCCGCGCCGTGGCCCGCGAGGCCGGCGGCTCGACCCTGTTCCTGCTCGGCGCGATCCTGTTCCTGTTCCTCAACTTCAGCGCCCTGACCGTGTTCTTCACCTCGTTCGCCACCGTCACCCTGGGCGTGCCGCGGGGGCAGGAGGCCCTGCTGCTGGCCTGGTTCTCCCTGTCGATCGTCGTCTTCGCCCTGCCCGCCGGCCTGCTCACGGGCCGCCTCGGGCGCAGGCGGGCGGTCGCCCTGGGCGCCGCCCTGATGGGGACGGCCCTGGTGGCGATCGGGCTCTCGTCCAGCCTGGCCCTGATCCGGCCCATGCTCGTCGTCGCGGGGGCCGGCTGGTCGCTGATCGTGGTCAACGCCCTGCCGATGGTGCTCGACTCGGCGCCCCGCGACGGGGTCGAGCGCATTGGGGCTTACACGGGCATCTACTTCATCGCCACCCAGACGGCCGAGGTGCTCGGCCCGACCCTGCTGGGCACGCTGCTCGACCTGACGGGGCGCGACTTCCGCCTGATCTTCGCCTACGCGGCGGGCGCGCTGCTGGTCGGCGCGCTGCTGCTCATCCCCGTGCGCCTCGGCGAGGCCGTGCCGCCCCCGGCGGCGGCCGGGGCGGCCCCGTGATACGCTGTCCGAGCGACGCTGCGGTGTCGGGTCCGCGGGGCGGCCACGCTGGGCCGCCCTTACGCCGCATCGAGGCGTGCCAGGCATGATGCTCAGCTTCGACCCGGCCGCCCTGCCCCCCCGGGACTATGCACTCGGCCCCTTCACGGTGAGCTGGACGCCC
>DAOLDO010000894.1:0-3009 GCA_035327325.1 Chloroflexaceae bacterium
CTTGCTCGCAAGCTTGAGGTGACGATCCGCCAGCAGGCGAATGTCCCCGCCCCGACGCCGACGGCGGCCCCGGTCACAGCTGCGCCTTCGGGCTCCGCGGGCGGCAGCACCGGCGGGAGTAACCCGGCAGCTCCCCCGGCCGGCGGTGTGGTCAGCCAGGAAAGCATCGCCGCCGGGCCGGCGATCATCGTTGCCGAGACGGTACTGCGGCGCGAGCCGAGCGAACGCTCGACCGCGTTGGCCACGCTCGGCCCCGAGACGCGCGTCTCGGTTCGCGGGCCAGTGAGCGGCCTCTGGGTCAGCATTGAGAGCGAGGCCTCCATCCTCCCCGGCTGGGTGCGCTGGTCAGATCTCCGCCGGGTTGGCGAGACGACATCCGGCGCTGCCGTCACCCCAACTGGCACCATTGCGCTGCCGAATTCCCAACAAACCAGAGCAGCCAATCAGCCCGCTCCTTCGCCGACTGCCACCGTCGCAGGTTCTCCGAGCGGCACTGATTCAAACCGTGATCAGGTCGTCATCCGAAAGCTCGACTTGGCGCTCCCTGCGCCTCCACCGCCGCCAGCGGCCCGTGTCCCGTTCGCGTTGTCGGTCACTATCGTCGCCACCGACAACCCGCCGATGAGCGGCTCGACCCTCGGCTTTGCCACACCGACGCCGGATATGCGCCAGCCGGTTGGGCGGGTGCGCGTCCAGCTGGTCAACGTCTTCGGCGACCTGCTCGCCGAGGGGCTGACCGACGTGGCGGGTACGGCTCAGCTGCGGCGCGATATCCGCCCGGGCGACAGCCTCCTTGTCCGTATCCCGGCCTGGGGCGTTGAGCTGCCCGTAGCACCCGAGCAGACGAGCCTGGTTGTCACCATCCCGGAGGCCCAGCGATGAGCAGCAGTGATGCGCGCGAGGAGGCCCGCTACCGCCAGGACGTGCTCGCCTCCTACCGGGCTTGGATAGCCTACCTCGAGGCCCAGCAGACCTTGCTCGCCGTTTCAAGTGAGACCCAGGCGGGCGGCGACCCCTTTGAGGGTCTGAGCAGCGCGCAGGAGCGAGCCGAGGCCGCGAAGCAGCGCGTTGCCGCACTGCCCGCCGAGAAGCGCGAGCTGTTCGACTTCGTGTTTGAAGCGGAGCGCCAGCGCATCCAGCGCGAGCTCGACGCCGAAGCGCCCGTCCGTGGCGGCACGGTCAAGCGGGCCGACCCCGACGAGGTCGCCCGCAGGGCGTTGACCCGACTGCACGAGGAGGCCCGCGGCCTGCACCGCGCCGACCGCCGCGGCATGCTGCCGCGCGGCAAACCCGACGCCCTCAAGTGGCTGGCCATCGACCTGTCTGACCTCACTCAGGCCCCGCCGAGCGAGACCGACTATCGACTCGCCGCCGGCCGCGAGGTCAACCGGCGTAGTCTGATTGTCAACCTCGGCATGGCCGCCGCCGCAGTCGTGGCGATCGCACTGCTCGCCCTCCTTGCCCAGCAGCCCGGCCAGACGGCAGCGAGTGTAAGCCTACCAACAGGAAACGGCGCCGCCCTCACCCCCTGGCCGGTGACAGCCATTCGGTCGGTCAACGAGGACTGGGAGCTGTCGGTTCAGGGCGTCGACGCGCCTTGGCCGGCAGCGTGTGCGGGCAGCGCCTGCTGGCAGGAGGGCAGCTTCCGACCGCTACAGCTCTGTCTGCCCGCCGAGCGGTTGGCCAACCTATCTACATTGCGCGTCCAATCCACGGATGGGCTGCCGGACCGCGTTTTCGCGCTTGGAGCGGCCGACGGGCGCGAGGCGGATCTGGTCGTCAGCTCCTGTGCCGATGACCCTGCGGAAGTGGCGCCGCTCGCGGGCCAACTCCAGGCAGTGGAGCCGGCGCCCGAACTCGCTCCTGGTGCTGAGGCACCCCAGGGCTTCCGGGTCAGCGCCGTCACCACGCGCGGCCGCGGCGAGGACCCCACCATCGCCGACGGCTATCTCCAGCTCACCGTGGTTGTCCACGACCCGGATACCAATCGCGACTGGGGTGCCCTGGCGCCCACCGTGCTGCTTGCCGATGGCTCCACCGCCTCGCCGAGTGGCACGACCCAGGACGGTGAGGCCCACCGCCTCAATTACCTCATCGCTGACCAGACCGAGCCCTTTGACGTGCGCTGGCAGGTGACGCTCGCGGACCAGGTCGTCCGCTACCGCGCCACCCTGGAGCCCCCGCCCGCCCGCGACACGGTGCTCCGCACCTGGCTGCGGGTCGAAGACCTGGCCGTTACGCCATCGCAGCAGACGATGGCGGTGCGGCTGACCCTCCACAACACGGCCACGTCGCCGCTGCGGGTGGAGCAGGCGGACCTCGGCTTCCAGACCAGTGCCAGCCGTCGGGCGGTCGCTGCCTCCGCGTTGCGGCAGCCCCTCGCCCCCGACGAGCGTCGCGTCATCACGCTCGACCTGCCGCTTGAGACCGGCACGCTCGAGATCGGCCCTCACCGCTACGAGCTGTCGGTCAGGAGGTGAGCGAAGCCTGCGTCTGGCTGGCCCCCAATGCCACATTTCTGCTCGCGCTCCCTGTGCCCCAAGGAGGTGATATTCGGCCCGTCCCTGAGTGGCCACCAGCTCCACCCACTGTTCGCCCTGTCACCCGTGCCGTCACCATCGCTCGGAGGTCTTGTGGAACCAATCATCGCCTTCTTCACCCAGTGGCGCACCCAGATGCTCACCCTCGGCCCGATCGTGGCCGGCTTCGGGGTGGCCTGCTGGTTCATTATGAACTCGCTGTCCGGGATCATGCCCGAGTGGGCTCAGAATGCGCGCGGCTGGGTTCAGCGCATCTTGGTCGGCGCCATCGTGCTCGGCCTCGCCCCGGCCCTGATCACCGCCTTCATCGGCATGGGCGGTGGTGGCGCTCCCTAGCGCCGCCCCTCGCCCGCCCGGCTTTCCGCGCGTGCGCCCGCGGGGTGCCCAGTCGCACCCCGCGGGCAGAAAGGCCCCGTATGCCTGCCCGCATCATCGAGGAGCTGACCAGCCGCAAGAAGGAGAAGATCGC
>DAOLDO010000895.1:0-3004 GCA_035327325.1 Chloroflexaceae bacterium
CCTCGCCTGGATGGAGACGCGGGGTCTAATCCGCGAGGTGACGGGGCAGGGGCGCTACCGGATGTGGCGGGCGGCGGTTTGACGGCACTGCACGTGCGCAGGTCAGTCTACTCCTTCATCTTGAGCGGATCGGACACCGGCAAGACGGAACGACGGGTGTTAGAAAAGCTCCACTTCGAAACAACACAGTCTCAAGCCTGCCAGACTTGGCCAGCCATTCATCGAGGTCCGACTTCGAGAATCGCTTTGATACGCAGCGAAAATTCTACCACTGGATTGAACCGACTCTGAGGTATTCAGTAAGCGTGATGAGCGACAACCAAGTTGGCCGGCACCGTCAGCCAAGTTGGCCGGTGGCCCCAGCCGGAGAGAGGGCGTAGCCCGACCGTAGGCTGGGGCCACCGGCGCGGCTCTCTTCCGGGGAGTGGGTGCTGGTCGCTGCGGGCCGGTAGGGTCGGGATCTCTGCATCCAAACGGAGATCCGACCGTGCCGGGCAAACCCGTCACCGACCAGCAAGCGAGACTTTACATGACCGACCGTCGCAATCACAGCCAGCGTGTCGCTGCCGCCCGGGCAGGCTTCAGCGAGCGCACCGCCCGCCGGCTCGATGCCGATCCTCGGCTGCCCTCCCAGCGCAAGCCAGCCCGGGGACGCACAGTGCCCGATCCCCTGGAGGCGGTCTGGGAGCCGGTCCTCGTGCCGATCCTCACCCGCGATCCGGCCGTGCAGGCCGTGACCCTGCTGCGGCACCTGCAGGTGATCGACCCCGAGGCCTTCCCCGACGACCGGATACGCCGCACACTGGAGCGCCGGGTCCGCGACTGGCGCGCCCTGCACGGGCCGGAGCGCGACGTGATCTTCCGCCAGACGCCCGAGCCCGGGCGGATGGCGCTGTCGGACTTCACCGACGCCAGCGGCCTTGGCGTGACGATCGCCGGCCAGCCCCTGGCGCATCGGCTCTACCACTTCGTCCTCGCCTACAGCGGCTGGGAACATGCCGCCGTGGTGCTGGGCGGCGAGAGCTTCACGGCGCTGGCCGAGAACCTCCAGAACGCGCTCTGGACCCTCGGTGGAGTGCCGCGGGAGCACCGGACCGACAGCCTCTCGGCGGCTTACCGGAACCTCGGTGCCGAGGCCGCCGCGGACATCACCGGGCGATACGACAGATTCTGCGGCCACTACGGCCTGCTGGCGAGCCGCAACAACCCCGGCGAGGCGCATGAGAACGGCTCGATCGAGGCCCACAACAACCACCTCAAGGTCGCGCTCGACCAGGCCCTGATCCTGCGCGGCTCGCGCGACTTCGCCGATCTCGCCAGCTGGCGCCGCTTCGTCGACGAGGTGGTGGCCCGCCGAAACCGGCGCCGCGAGGCCGCGGTGCGCATCGAGATGGCGGCGCTGCGGCCGCTGCCCGCCCGGCGCACCACCGACTTCACCGAGGTGATCGCGCGCGTCACGAAGACCGGGGGCTTTCTCGTCCACAGCGTGTTCTATTCCGCCCCCTCGCAGCTGATCGGCCAGCGCCTGCGGGTCCACATCTACGACGACCGGATCGAGGCTTTCCTCGGAGCAACCCCTGTCGTCACCCACCCCCGCCGTCGCGGCCGCGATGACGGCACCCGTGTCCACTGCGTCAACTATCGCCATGTGATCCATGCCCTGCGCCGCAAGCCGCAGGCGCTGGCCGGGTCGGTCTATCGCGACGGTCTGTTCCCGCGCTCGGAATATGCCGAGGCCTGGGCCGCGCTGTCGGCCACCTTACCGCGCCGCGACGCCTGCCGCCGGATGGTCGACCTGCTCGGGCTCGCCCATGACGAGGGCTGCGAGGCCGAACTCGCCTTCCTGATCGCCGACAGCCTCGCTCGCGATGAGCTCCCCGACGCCCGCGACCTGAAAGAGAAGCTGGAGCCACGCCGGCGGGAGCTTCCTGAGGACACGCCCGTCGCGCTCACCGAACTGGCCAGCTTCGACGCCCTGCTGGAGGGCCGCGCATGACCGCCCCCGCTGTTCCGCGCCCCGTCGACGTCCACGCGCTGCCCGCCATGCTCACCGCGTTGCGCCTGCCCAGCTTCCATCGCCATTGGCAGGCGCTGGCCGAACGCGCCGACGCCGAGGGCTGGCCCGCGTCGCGCTTCCTCGCCGCATTGGCCGAGATCGAGTTGGCCGAACGCGATGCCAGGCGCATCCAGCGTCACCTCCAGCAATCCCAGCTCCCCGGCGGCAAGACCCTCGCCACACTCGACTTCACGGTCCTGCCCGGGGTGCCCCGCGCACGCATCGAGGCCCTGGCCGCAGGCGACTGGATCGAGACCGGCGCCAACCTCATCGCCATCGGCAACTCGGGCGCGGGCAAGAGCCATGTCCTCTGTGCCATCGGCCATGCCCTCGTCGAGGCGGGCAGGCGCGTTCTCTACACCAGCACCACCGACATGGTGCAGAAGCTCCAGGCCGCCCGCCGCGACCTCGCCCTCGAGGCCGCCCTCGCCAGGCTCGACAAGTTCGACCTGATCATCCTCGACGACATCACCTACGCGCAGAAGGACCGCGCCGAGAGCTCCGTGCTCTTCGAACTGATCGCCCGGCGCTACGAGACCAGAAGCCTCGCCATCGCCGCCAACCAACCCTTCAGCGCCTGGGACAAGGTCTTCCCCGACCAGGCCGTCACCGTCGCCGCGATCGACCGCCTCGTCCACCACGCCACCATCCTGGAGATGAACGGCGACAGCTATCGCCGACGCGCCGCCGCCAGCCGCCGTCCGGCCAAGCATGACACTCGACCGACAACCTCCAGCGACAACCTCGACCCTGACACCAGCGACAACATCACGGAGGACACCACCGAATAACCGATCCGTTCGCAGCGGCCAGAACCGGCCATCTTGGTTGTCGGCACCGGTCTACGAGGTTGACGCTCTACAGCTTTCGGTGTGCAATGTCGGGGCTTCACTTGCGCAACGGTGGCGGGCGGCCAGAAGTGCAGGCTGCGCACATAAGGCCGGTCGA
>DAOLDO010000896.1:0-3002 GCA_035327325.1 Chloroflexaceae bacterium
GGCGCCGAGGCCGCGCAGGTAGTCGGCCTCGGCGGGGCGACCGGTGGCGGCGACCACCCTGTAGCCGGCCCTGGCGAGCAGGGCCACGGCCACGCTGCCCACCCCGCCCGCGGCGCCGGTCACCAGCACCTCGCGCTCCGTGGGGCCGAGGCCGTGGCGCTCGAGGGCCTGGACGCAGAGCATGGCGGTGAAGCCCGCGGTGCCGATGGCCATAGACTGTTTGAGGCTGAGGCCGGCGGGCAGGGGGACCAGCCACTCGGCCTTGACCCGGTTGAGCTGGCTGAAGCCGCCCCAGTGGCGCTCGCCGACGCCCCAGCCGGTGAGCACCACCTCGTCGCCGGGCCTGTAGTCGGGCGCGCTGGACTCGAGCACGGTGCCCGCGAAGTCGATCCCGGGGGCCAGGGGGCTCCCGCGCAGGACCTTGCCCTTGCCGGTGACGGCCAGGCCGTCCTTGTAGTTCAGGGTCGAGTAGGCGACGCGGACCAGGACCTCGCCGGGCGGCAGGTCGGCCACGGGGACAGCGCGCAGCTCGACGCGGCGCTGGCCGCCGCCCTCCTCCACGACCAGTGCGCGAAAGGTATCGTCGCTCATGGGCATCCTCCGGCTCCGGGTGTTCGTCCGACGCGGCCGGTGGATTATAATGGAGGGCGCCGGCTTTGCCAAACGGAGGCACTGATGATCCTGGCCATCGACCACCTCGTCGTCCTCGTGGAGGATCTGGCCGAGGCGGTGGAGGACTACGAGGCCCTCGGCTTCCACGTGTCGCCGGGGGGCGAGCACACGGACGGCGCCACCCACAACGCCCTGATCAGCTTCGCCGACGGCACCTACCTCGAGCTGCTGGCCTTCAAGGCCGAGGCCGCCGGGCACCGCTGGTGGCGCCACCGGGCGGCCGGCGAGGGGCTGATAGATTTTGCCCTGCTGCCCGGCGCGGTCGAGGCCGACGTGGCCGCCGCCCGCGCCCGCGGCCTGCCCATTGTCGGCCCGGTGCCCGGCGGGCGCGAGCGCCCCGACGGGGTGCGCATCGAATGGCAGACGGCCCTGGCCGACCCGCCCGAACTGCCCTTCCTCTGCGGCGACGTCACCCCACGCGAGCTGCGCGTGCCGGAGCCCGGCCACCACGGCAACGGCGCCTCGGGCATCTTCCGCGTGACCGTGGCCGTGCGCGACGTGTCGGCCAGCGCCGCCCACTACGCCGCGCTGCTCGGCGCGGCCCCTCTGGTCGAGCCGGGCCGCCGCCTGTTCAAGCTCGGCGCCGCCTACATCGCCCTCCAGGAGCCGGGGGCCGGCGCCCTCGAGCGCGCCGCCGTCGAGGCCAGGCTCGAGCGCCGCGGCGAGGGCATCGCCTCGGTCGCCCTGCGCCGCGACGGCTTCGCCACCGTCCCCCGCACCCTCGACCTCGAGCTCACCCACGGGGTGCGCATGGTGATCGCGTGATGTCGCTCGCTTCGCTCGCTGTGTGAAGTGTGAGTCGCTCGCTCCGCTCGCTGTGTGAGGTGTGATTCCGCTACGAGAACGGTCGTGCAAGCTTCACACCTCACACCTCACACCTCACACCAGATCTACAAACCACAAACGATGCCTATCCACAACCCCGACCTGCTCCTCCCCCTGGTCCGCGAGCTGCACGAGCAGATCCGCGACGCCGTGGTGGCCGCCTGCGAGCGCCACGCCGTGGACGACCTGGCCGGCGTGGCCGAGGACGACGCGGCCGGCGACACGATCTACGCCGTGGACCGGGTCAGCGAGGAGCTGCTGGTCGCCTTCTTCGCCGAGCGGGTCGCGCCCGCCTGGCCCCTGGTGCTGATCGCCGAGGGCCTGCCGCCCGCCGGCGTGGCCCTGCCGGCGGGGCTCAGCCCCGACGAGGCCGCGATCCGGGTGATCGTGGACCCGATCGACGGCACGCGGGGCCTGATGTACCAGAAGCGCCCCGCCTGGGTGCTGACGGGCGTCGCGCCCAACAGGGGCCCCGCCACCAGGCTGAGCGACATCGAGCTGGCGGTGCAGACCGAGATCCCCCTGGTCAAACAGCACCTGTGCGACACCCTGTGGGCCGAGGCGGGCGGCCCGGCCCGCGCCGAGCGACTCAACCGGCTCACCGGGGAGCGGACGCCGATCGGCCTGCGGCCCTCGCGGGCGGCCACGATCGCCCACGGCTTCGCCACGGTCAGCCGCTTCTTCCCCGGCGCCCGCGACGAGCTGGCCGCGATCGACGAGGCCGTGACCCGCGCGGCCCTCGGCCCGCCCCAGCGCGGCAAGGCCCACTGCTTCGAGGACCAGTACATCTGCAGCGGGGGCCAGCTCTACGAGCTGGTCGCCGGCCACGACCGCTTCGTGGCCGACCTGCGCCCGCTGCTCGAGCCGCTGCTGGCCGCCCGCGGCGAGGCCCTGGGCATCTGCTGCCACCCGTACGACCTCTGCACGGCCCTGATCGCCCGCCAGGCCGGCGTGATCCTGGCCGACCCGACCGGCGCCGATCTGGACGCCCCGCTCGACCTCGACGCCGAGGTGGCCTGGGTGGGCTACGCCAACGCCGCCGTCCGCGCCCAGATCGAGCCGGCCCTGATCGCCGAGCTGCGCCGGCGCGGCCTGATTGAGCCCCGCCATGGCCACTGACTTCGATCGCTTCATCGCGCAGGCCCGCGCCGCCCGGGGCGCCTTTTTCGACGGCGCCGCTCCGATCGCCGCGGCCCGGGCGCCCGGCTGGGTTGACCTGATGGGCGGCCCGGCCGCACCCGGCGGCGCCCTGGCCCTCGGCTGGCCCGTCGGCGGGGGCTCGTTCGTCGCCCTGCAGCCCACGACCGAGCGGCGTCTGCTCGTCCACGGGGGCCCCGACGAGGGGCGCGCCCTCGGCCTGGCCGAGCTGGAGCGCGACGACGGGGCGCCCCGCGAGTACGCCGACGCGGCGGCGCGCCTGGCCGACGCCCCGCCCGCCGCCAGGCTCGCCGGCGCCGTCTGGCTCGCCCTGATGCGCGAGGAGTTCGTCCGCTTCCCCGGCGGGG